>NZ_JBIVDY010000020.1:0-160883 GCF_044747365.1 Kitasatospora sp. NPDC090091 | reverse complement strand
CCGGGATGCTGCTGGGCGCCGGCGCGCTGGCCGTTCCCGTCCTCGCTTCCACCGCCCCCACTGCTCCGGCCGCTTACGCCGCCGCCGAGGGCCCCCCCCCCCCCCCGTGCCCCCCCCCCCCCGCCCGCGCCCCCCCCCCCCCCCCCCCCCCCCCCCCCCCCCCCGCCACAGCACGGGCGGCGGGCGGTCAGTGAGTGATCACCACGGCCGCGCCCGACACGCGGACGCGCCGGTCTTCCTCGCGCAGCTCGACCCGGAGCACGCCCGGCCGCCCGAGATCGTCGCCCTGGTGCAGGGTCAGGGTCGCCGGCACGGTGACGGCCGCGAGCTCCCGCAGGTACGCGCCGAAGGCGGCGGCCGCGGCGCCGGTGGCCGGGTCCTCGACGACGCCGCCGACCGGGAACGGGTCGCGGACGTGGAAGACGTGCTCGCTCTCGCGCCGGACCAGCTGGAGCGTGATGAGGCCCCGGGCCGTCATGAAGGCGGCGAGGCCGTCGAAGTCGTAGTCCAGGCGGGCCAGCCGGTCCCGGGTCGCGGCCGCCAGGACGAGGTGGCGCGCGCCGGCGAAGGCGACCCGGGGCGGCAGCGCGGCGTCCAACTCGTCGGCCGACCAGCCGAGCAGGGCGAGCGCCTCCGCGACGTCCGCCTCGCCGATCTCCTCCACGTGGGGCTCGACGCTGGTGAGGGTGGCGCGCAGCACGCCGTCCGCGCCCTTCTCCACCTCGATCGGCACCTCCCCGGCCCGGGTGGCGAAGACGTACGCGCCGGGGCCGTGCCGCTCGGCGAGCGCGACGGCCGAGGCGACGGTGGCGTGGCCGCAGAACGGAACCTCCGCCAACGGGCTGAAGTACCGCACGGTGTAGGCGCCTTCGGCGGTGCCGGGGATCAGGAACGCCGACTCGGAGTAGCCGACCTCGGCGGCGATGGCGAGCATCCGCTCGTCGGAGAGGCCGGAGGCGTCGAGCACCACCCCGGCCGGGTTGCCCCCGGCCGGGTCCGTGGCGAAGGCGGTGTAGCGCAGGACCTCGGGCTCGACGGCGGAGGCGGTCACGGAATCGGCATCACTGGTCATGACCGCTCGAACGCCTCACTCCACCCCCCTGTTCCCGACCGCCCGGCCTGCGTTCGGCGAGTGCGGCCGCCACCCCTTCGCGGAAGCCTTCGTCGTGCGTACCGCCCTCAGGGGCGGGCCGGCTGTTGGCGAAGCTCCGGACTGCCCGACCACCCGACCAGCCGGGCACCCAGGCACCCTGATCGGCTCTCAGGACGCGTCCCCGTAGCGGGTGGCGATCGCGGCGGCGCGGTCGCGCAGGGAGGTGCGCAACGACGCCGGGGCCAGGGCCTCCGCGTCCGTGCCGAGCTGCCACAGCGCCCACTCGGCGTGCCGCAGGTCCTGGAACGTCGCCTCCAGTCGAAGCCAGCCGTCCGCTTCGGGTTCTGCGGCGCGGACGGCCACCGCAGTGCTCAGCAGATCCCCCCGCCGCTCCGGGTCCACCCGCATCAGCACTGCGATGTGATCGCTGGAGAGGAACTGCGCGCAGCGGTCCCGCCAGACCCGGTCCAGGTCGACCCGGTCCGGCCGCTGGGCCGGCTCGGGGAGTTCCTCGGCGGCCAGCACCCGCGACAGCCGGTAGGTGCGGTCCGCGCCGGATCGCGTGGCCAACAGGTAGCCCCGGTCCCGTACGGTGACCAGGCCGATCGGGTCCACCGTGCGCCACTGCGGTGTCCGGTCAGCGGCCGCGTAGTGCAGGCGCAGCTTGTGTCCGGCGAGCACCGCGCGCCGGATCTCGACCATCGTCCTGTCCGGCACCTCCTCGGTGGCCGACCGGCGCGAGAGCAGGTCCGTCTCCGGCTCCACGAGAAAGCGCCGGGCCGCGTCGTTCGCGGTGGCCCGGTGGCCTTCGGGCAGCGCGTCGACCACCTTGCGCATGGCCGAGGCCAGCGCCGAGCCGAGGCCGAAGACCTGTTCGCCGCGCCCCGATCCGGCGGTCAGCAGGGCGAGCGCCTCGTCGTGGTTCAGCCCGGTGAGCTCGGTCCGGAAGCCGGGCAACAACGCGAACCCCCCGTGCCGGCCGCGTTCGGAGTAGACCGGGACGCCGGCTGCAGACAGCGCCTCGATGTCGCGCAGCACGGTCCGGGTGGACACCTCCAGCTCGCGGGCCAGCGTGTCCGCGGTCAGCCGACCGCGCTGACGCAGCAACAGCACCAGCGAGACCAGCCGATCGGCGCGCATGCGAGAACGCTATCGAATACACGACCGAGGATGTCGTGATTCGTTGGAAGGCTCATCAGCACCGACGTCGACGACGGCGGATACCGCACCGACGGGCGCCCGTACGCCCGACAAATCGAATCGAATGGAGCCGATGTGGCAGTGGAACGAACGGCGGTCAACCCGGTGACGTGGTCGGTGGAGCTGGGCTTCAACCAGGGTGAGCTCGTCTCCGGGCACACCCGGACCCTGTACTGCTCCGGGCAGACCGCGACGGCCGGCGACGGCGGGCCCCGGCACGACGGCGACATGGCCGCACAGTTGGCGCTGAGCCTCGACAACCTGGAGGCCGTGCTCGGCCGGGCCGGCATGTCCCTCGCGAACCTCGTCCGGCTGAACGTCTACACCACCGACGTCGACCTGCTGTTCCCGCACTACGGCGTGCTGGCGTCGCGGTTGGGCGCCGCCGGGGTGGCCCCGGCCACCACCATGCTCGGGGTGACGCGACTGGCGGTCCCCGGCCAGCTGGTCGAGCTCGAAGGGACCGCCGTCGACTGAGGCCGCCCCAGCCGCCGCTCGCTGCCCGGGCCGGCCGGACCGGCGCGGGCGGCAGCCGGCGGGCGGCGCCGGTCACCGCAGCACGGCCTCCAGGAGGTCGGTGCCGAGCCGGGCGCTGCCGGCCAGGTCCAGCTGGTACAGCATGTAGCGTCCGCGGCGGTGGGTGGTGAGCAGTCCGGCCCTGCGCAGCACGGCCAGGTGCCGCGACACCTCCGGCGCGCTGAGGTGCCAGGCCGCCGCCAGTTCGGTCGTGGTGTGCGGCCCGCGCGCCATGGTGCGCGCCAGCCGCAGCCGGACGGGGTGGGCCAGCGCCTCCAGCCGCTGCTGCATCACGGCCAGCGAGACCGGCTCCGGCACCCCGGGCTGCGCGAGCGGGTACTGCACCACCGGGCGCCATCCGGGCGCGGACACCACCAGCAGGTGCGGGCGGCCGAACGCGGTCGGAACGAACGTCACTCCCCCGGCGGCAGCGGCGCTGGTGGTGTTGTCCTGCAGCTTGTCGACGACGATCCGGCGCCGGCCGCCCGGTTCCGCCTCCAGCGCGACCGAGGGCGACACCGCCGCCAGTGCCTCCCCGGCGCCGTGCCGGAGCAGCAGGTCGGTCTTGTGCCGGGCGTCGGCCGCGAGGTCCGGCAGGACGCGCTGCCAGGCGTCCGCGAAGAACGCCTGCTGACAGTCCTCCAGCATCCGCCGGACCATCGACCGGACGGCCGGCGGGTCGGCGAACAGCCGGTCCGCGAACGCGGCCTGCCGGGGGCCGCGGGCGAGCGCCAGCTCCCGGGCCCGCTCCTGCGCCACCGGGTCGGTGAGCGGCGAGTCGAACCGGTGCGAGAGCCGCGACGCACCGCAGCTCATGATGACCGCGGCCCGCACGTACAGCTCGTCGTCGATCCGGTCGACCGCGTCCAGCTCCTCGGCCAGGGTGGCGCCCGGCACGCCCGGGACGAGGAAGTCGGCGCGCGACGAGCGCCAGAGGAAGTCGGCCTCGGCGAGGCGCTCGGAGAGTTCGGGCGCGATCGCCGCGGCGGTGCTCACGGCCCAGCCGTGCAGCGCGGGGTGGTGCGCGGGCTCGCCGAGGACGTGCAGCATCGCGCTCAGCTCGGCCAGCGGCGAGGGGGTGAAGAGGACGCGTTCGTCCGGCAGGGCGGCGAGGTCGATGGTCAGGCTCACCCAGCCGATCCTGCCAGCCTGCGCGAACGGCGTCCGCGTCGATTGACGGGACTCGTCAATCGACGTGCCCGGAGCCGGTGGGCGGGCGGACGGTACGGGGCATGAGCCCGATCACCGAAGCACCCGCCGCTGCACCGGCCCTCGTCGAGCCCCCGACCACACCACCGCCCGCCCCGCACCCCGCCGGGCCCACCGAACCGACCGAACACACCGAACCCACCGGCCGCCCGGCCCGGCGTGGTGCCGCCGACCGCCGGGGCCCCGCCGCCCTGCTCGGGATGCTCACCGCCGCCGGCGGGCGCCGCTACGCCGCCGCGCTGCTGGTCGACGCGCTCGGGGCCGGCCTGCTCCGCCCGTTCCTGCTGCTGTACGGCATCGGCGTGCTGCACCTCGGCGCGGGCGCTGCCGGGCTGGCGCTCTCCGCCGGGATGCTGGCCGGCCTGCTGGTGCTGCCGCTGACCGGGCGTTGGATCGACCGCGGCGCGCGCAGCCTGCCGGCGGCGGCCACCCTGCTGGTCCGGGCGGCCGGGTCGGCCGCGCTCCTCGGAGCCGACGGGCCGGTCGGCTTCACGGCCGCCGCCGTGCTGCTCGGCATCGGCAGCCAGTCCTGGCCGGCCACCCACGCGGCGGTGGTCAGCACCCTGACCACCGGCCGCACCCGGGACACCGCACTGGCGGCCGGGCGGACGCTGCGCAACGCCGGGCTGGGCGCGGGCGCGCTGCTCGCCACGCTCGCGGTGGCCGGCGGGACGGGCGCGGTCCGTGCACTCGCCGCGGTGACGGCCGCCGCCTGCCTGGTGGCGGCGGTGCTGGTCCACTCCCTCCGCGTCACCGGACCCACCGTCCCCGCCCCCGCCGCCACAGCACCGACCGGGACCGAGCCGGCCGCCGGCCGGGCGGCCCCGTCCGACCCGGCCCTGCGCCGGATCACGCTGCTGAGCATGGCCAACCTCCCCTACGCCTTCAGCTTCGACGTGCTGGAGGTGGCCCTGCCCGCCCTGCTCGTGCTCCACCTGCACGCCTCCGCCGCCTGGTCCTCCGGCGTGTTCGTGGGCAACACCGTGCTGGTGATCACGCTTCAGCTCGCCGTGGTGCTCCGCCTCGCCGAGCGCTCGCGCCGTGCCGTCCTCGCCGCGTCCGGCGTCGTCCTCGCCCTCTCCTACCTCGGCTTCTGGGCGGCCGGTGCCGTCGGCGGCACCGGCGGTGCGGCCGCCGTGGCGGCCGTCTCGGTGGTCTTCACGCTCGGCGAGATCCTCTACAGCGGCGCCGGCACCGCCCTGGTCGCGGCCGCCGCCCCGCCCGGACTGCTCGGCCGGGCACTCGCCCGCTGGGAGCTGGCGACGGGCCTCGGCAAGACGCTCGCCCCGGCGGTGCTGACCGCGCTGCTGGCCGCCGGGCCGGGTGTGCTCTGGCCCGCCCTCGCCGGGGCCACGCTGCTCGCGGCGGCCGCGGTGGCCCGGCTGGCCCCGGCGGCGTGAGGGCCGCCCCGGCCGCCCCCGCCCACCCCTGCGGCCCGTGCCCGCGCACGTCCCCGGCCGTGCCCGCCCGCCCCGCCGGCCCGTGCCCGCCCACGCCCCCGGGCGGCACCGCCGCCCGCTCCCCTCCTCCGGCTCCGTCCGAGGTGCGGGCGGTCCGGCGGTCGCCGATGCTGGCGGCGACGCGTGCCCGGTGTTCGGCGGCCGGGCCGGCCCGAGGAAGGACCGCGCATGAGCTCCCTCGACTTCGAGGTCATCGACACGCCCGACAGCTCGCTCAACAAGACGTCCGTGCTGGTGACCGGCCCCAACGACGCGCTGCTGGTGGACGCCGGATTCACCCGCTCGGACGGGCGCCGGCTGGTCGAGCGGGTGCGGGCCGGCGGCAAGCGGCTGACCACGGTCTTCGTCAGCCACGGCGACCCCGACTTCTACTTCGGCGCACAGGAGGTGCAGGACGCCTTCCCGCAGGCCCGGTTCCTGGCCACGACGGCCACCGTGGAGCACATCCAGGAGACCTTCGACGCCAAGCTGAGGGCCTGGTCGCACCTCGGACCCGAACTGCCGACCCGCCTGGTGCGCCCGGAGCCGATGCACACCGACGAGATCGTCTTCGAGGGCCACCGGTTCGAACTGCGCGGCGCCGACTTCCACCTCCCGGAGCGGCACTACCTCTGGCAGCACCACCACCACACGATCCTGGGCGGCGTACTGCTCTTCGAGGGCCTGCACGTCTGGACCGCCGACACGCCGACGCCCGCCCAACGGGCCGCCTGGATCGACCTGCTGGACGGCATGGAGGCGCTGGAGCCCCAGTTCGTGGTGGCCGGGCACCGGACCGCCGGCGCTCCCACCGACGCCACCGCGATCAACCACACCCGCGACTACCTGCGGGCCTTCGAGACGGAGATCGGCCGGGCCCCGGACGCCGCGGCGGCCAAGGACGCGCTGGAACGGCGCTTCCCGGAGCTGGGCATGCCGCTGGCGGTCGACCTCGGGACGAAGGTCGCCAAGGGCGAGCTGACCTGGGGCTGAGCCGGCCCCGGCCCGCTTGCCCTCCCGCCCGGACTCAAACACCCGCCACCGCGCGCTTCACCCGTTCGGGGGAGCCTGGCGCGGCGCGCCCCGCCTGCCCTCGACACTCCCCCCACCCGGCGGCAGGCTGTCGGTGATTCCGGCCGGAGAGCGAGGGGTTCAGCATGAGCACGGGCACAGCAGGAACGGCCGGCGGCAGCGGGAACGGGCGGCCGATCGTCATTGTCGGTGCCTCGCTCGGCGGCGCCAAGGCCGCGGAGGCGCTGCGCGAGGCGGGGTACCGGGGCGGCATCGTCCTGATCGGCGACGAGCACGAGCGGCCGTACGAGCGGCCGCCGCTCTCCAAGGGCTACCTGCTCGGCAAGACCTCGCGCGAGAAGATCTACGTCCACCCGCCGCAGTGGTACGCCGAGCACGACGTGACGCTGCGCCTCGGCACCGCCGTCGTCGCCGTCGACCCGGCCGCGCACACGGTGCGGCTCGCCGACGACGGCCGGATCGAGTACGCGAAGCTGCTGCTCACCACGGGCTCGGTGCCGCGCCGGCTGCCGGTGCCCGGGGCCGAGCAGGACGGCGTGCTCTACCTGCGCCGGGTGGAGGACAGCGACCGGATCAAGGCGGCGCTGCGGCCCGGTGTTCGGGTCGTGGTGATCGGGGCCGGCTGGATCGGGCTGGAGACCGCGGCGGCCGCCCGGACGGCGGGCGCCGAGGTCACCGTGCTGGAGGCGGCCGAGCTGCCGCTGCTGCGGGTGCTGGGCCGGGAGGTCGCCCAGGTCTTCGCCGATCTGCACCGCGACCACGGCGTGGAGCTGCGCTTCGACGTGCGGGTCGAGGAGCTGACCGGCGAGGGCGGCCGGGTGAGCGGCGTCCGGCTGGCGGACGGCGCCACGGTGCCGGCGGACGTGGTGATCGTCGGCATCGGGATCGCGCCGGACACCGCGCTCGCCGAGGCGGCCGGCCTGACGGTCGACAACGGGATCAAGACCGACGAGCACCTGCGGACCTCGGACCCGGACGTCTACGCGGCCGGCGACGTGGCCAACGCCTTCCACCCGCTGTTCGGCCGCCACCTGCGGGTCGAGCACTGGGCGAACGCGCTCAACCAGCCGCAGACCGCGGCCCGCGCGATGCTCGGCGAGGACGCGGTCTTCGACCGGGTGCCGTACTTCTTCACCGACCAGTACGACCTGGGCATGGAGTACACCGGCTACGTCGAGCCCGGCGGCTACGAGCAGGTGGTGTTCCGCGGGGACCGGGCCACCCGCGAGTTCATCGCGTTCTGGCTCGCCGGCGGGCGGGTGCTGGCCGGGATGAACGTGAACGTCTGGGACGTCACCGACCCGATCCGCGAACTGGTCCGGTCCGGACGGACGGTGGACCCGAAAGCCCTCGCCGACCCGAACGTCCCGCTCACCGACCTCTGACGGGGCCGCTCACCGACCTCTGACGGGTCCGCCCACCGGCCTCTGACGGGTCCGCCCGCCGGCCTGGCGGACCCACCCGGCGGGGGCTCGCCTGCCTGGGCGCGCGTCCACCGGCCCCGGCTCCCGCCCGGCCCGGTGGGCGCGGCCGCTCACCCCGTGACCAGGGCCAGCACGAAGCCGTCGTACCCCTTCTCCCCCACCGTCTGTACGGCGGTCGCGGTCAACCGCGGGTGGGCGCCGAGCAGTTCGGTGAAGCGGCGAACGCCCTGCACCCGCGGGTCGGTGCTCCGCTCGTCGGTGACCGCGCCGTCGCGCACCACGTTGTCGCCGATGATCAGGCTGCCGGGCCGGGTGAGCCGCAGCGCCCACTCCAGGTACGCGGGGTTGCTGGGCTTGTCGGCGTCGATGAAGACGAGGTCGAACGGCTCGGCGCCCTCCGCCTCCAACTGCGGCAGGGTCTCCAGCGCCGGGCCGGTGCGCACCTCCACGACGCCGGCCAGCCCGGCACGTTCGAGGTTGCGGGTGGCGACGTCGGCGCAGCGTTCGTCGGCCTCCAGGGTGACCAGGCGTCCGCCCTCGGGCAGTGCCCGGGCCAGCCAGATGGTGCTGTAGCCGCCGAGGGTGCCGATCTCCAGGATCCGGCGGGCGCCGTGCACCCGGGCGAGCAGGGACAGCAACTTGCCCTGGTTGGGAGCGACCTGGTGCGGCGGCAGGCCGGCCGCCTCGCTGGTGGCGACGGCGGCGAGCAGGGCGGCGTCCTCCTCGACCAGCAAACCGTTGAAGTAGCCGTCGACGGCGGTCCAGGTCTGCTGCGGGTCCGGGCGGCGGGTCTCCGTGGACACGATCGGGTTCCTCTCCGAGACTTACTGGGTTCCGATAGGGAACCTACCCGATGTCCCGCCGGCCCTGCACGCCGCCCCCGGCCCGGCACCCAACGGCGAGGGCCCGCCCCGGGGTGGTGCGCCCGGGGCGGGCCCTCGCGGTGAGCCGTGGTGTGCCGCGGAGAGCGGCTGCGGTGATCCGGCGTCAGGAGACGGGCGGGAAGGCCTCCGTGTCCGGCTTCAGCACCTGGCCGGGCGCGGGCACGGTCTTGTCCACCAGGTAGGCGGTGACCAGCTTGCCCAGCTCCGCGCTGCGGCCGACGGCGCAGTGCTCGACCACGTCGACGGTGACCAGCACCGCGCTGCCGAGCTGGCGCTGCATCCGCTCGGCGAACTTGTACTGGGTGGCCGGGTCGTAGAGGTTGCCGATCACCATGACCGGGTTGGCGGTGCGGCGGTTCCACGGGCCGGAGTAGCGCTCGGCGTCACGCGCGGGGGCCGGCCAGCTGGCGCAGGCGGGCGCGTCGAAGGCCTGGTAGCGGCCGAAGGTCGGCGACTCCTTCTCCCAGGCGCGGGCCAGGTTGGCGAACACCCGCGGGTTGGACGGGTACGGCTTGTCCTGGCAGTTGACGCCGTAGTAGGAGTCGTCGGCGCTGTACGGGGTCTCCGGCAGGGCCTCGCGCAGGGCGGACGGCACGGTCACGGCCAGCGCCTTGGCGTCGTCGCCGGCGGCCTTCGGGGCGACCAGCGACGGGGCACCCTGCTGCGCGATCGCGTCGTCCAGCGCCTGCAGCGACTTGGCCAGCGGGGCCTGCCGGCTCTGCGCGTAGAGGGCGTTGGCCACCTGGCTGGTGAAGCTGGAGAGGGTCACCGTGGTGCCGTCCGACAGGGTGACCGGGGAGGTGCGCAGGTGGTCGCGGAGCGCGTCGAACCTGGCCCGGGTGTCACCCTCGCCGAAGGCGCAGCGCGGGGCGCCGGCCGCCTTGCAGCGCTTGAGGAACTCGTCCAGGGCGAGCTCGAAGCCCGCGGCGCGCTGCCGGTCGTACTCCAGGCCGTTGTGCAGCCGCAGGTTGGGGTCGACGTTGCCGTCGATGATCACCGCGCGGACCTTGTCCGGGTACATGTTGGCGTAGGTGGCGCCGATCAGAGTGCCGTAGGAGAAGCCCGCGAAGCTGAGCTGCTTGTCACCGACGGCCCGGCGCATCCGGTCGAGGTCGCGGGCGACGTCATCGGTGGACATGTGCTCGATGAGCGGGCCGGCGTTGCGGGAGCAGGCGTCGGTGTAGTCCTCGGTGGCGTCGAGCGTGGCGTCGACCTCCGCCTTGGTGACGGGCACGCCGACCTGCCGGTCGAAGACGGCGGCGGCCTCCTCGTCGGTGGTGAAGCACTTGAGCGGGTTGCTGCGGGCTACGCCGCGCGGGTCGAAGCCGACCAGGTCGAAGCGGTCCTGGACGTCCTTGCCGAAGCGGGTGGTGGTCGCCCAGAGGTAGCCGCTGCCGCCCGGGCCGCCGGGGTTGAGGAAGAGCGAGCCGATCCGCTTGGCCGGGTCGGCGGCGCGGCGGCGCATCATCGCGATGCCGATCTTCTCGCCGGACGGGTTGTCGTAGTCCAGCGGCACCGGGTAGACGGCGCAGTCGTAGATCCCCGGGTCCGGCTTGGTCGGGTCGGGGTTGCACGGCGTCCAGGCGACCGGCTCGACGCGGGCCTCGGCAGCCGAGGCGACCGCGCCGGGGTCGGGCGCGGCGGACGCCGCGGCGGCGGTGCCGGCGACGAGGGCGAACGCGCTGGCAATCGCCAACGCCGCAGTGGACATGCGTGACACGCGGGACACGAAACCTCCTCCGGTTCTGCAAACCCGGCCAGCCTGGCAGTGGTTGTTCCGGAGGGGAAGAGCATCGACAACGGCCGATTCTGCCGTGCGGACACCGGCATTCCGCCATTTTCGCTGCTCAGACGTTGATTTGACGGTCTTTTTGCATTGAGTGACGGTCCATCGCCATCTTGTCGGTGCCTCCACCGTGGCGGACCACCGCCACGGGGCGGCGGGGCCCTCCGCGGGGCCTCGGCGAGCTCAGGCCCGCGCCGCCACCGCGGCCGTCTCCGCCGTCTCCGCCGTCTCGGCTGCCGGGAGCTCAGGGACCTCCTCCGCCGGCACCGCCGCCATCACCCCCGGCCGGTCGCGCTCCGCCCAGCGCACCGCCGGCCCCATCGCGCAGCCGGCCCCCAGGAAGAGGCCGCCCAGCAGCAGCCACCCGGGCGCACCCCACTCCAGCAGCAGGGTGGTGAGCAGCAGCGGTCCGACGGTGCGCGCCACCGCCACGCCCGAGCCGAAGAACCCCTGGTACTGGCCGGTCTGGTGGGCGGGGGCCAGGTCGAAGCTGATCTGCCAGGAGCCGGCGGACTGCTTCATCTCGCCCACCAGCTGCAGCGTCGCCGCGGCCACCAGCAGCACGGCCGTCGCCCAGAGCGGAACGTCCGTCGCCGTGAGGGCGAACACGGCGCACGAGGCGAGCAGGAAGGCGCCGGCGTCGCGGACGGTGCGGGAGGCGGAGCGCAGCCCGGTGACGCCTCGTGCCGTGCGGACCTGGAAGGCCATCACGCCGGCGGTGTTGAGCACGAACAGGACGGGCCCCAGCCAGCCGAGGCTCTCCGCCCGGGCCGCGATCCAGAGCGGGATCACCAGGCTGAGCAGCGGCATCCGCAGCAGCAGCACGGTGTTGACCAGGGTGACGAGGGCGTAGCGCCGGTCCGAGAGCACGGCGAGCCTCCGCTCGGCCCGCGGTCCGCCGCCGGCCGGCCGCGGTTCGGCGGGGGCCTGGGCGGGGGCCGGGAGCCGGAGCAGCATCAGCCCGCTCACCACGAAGCCCACCGCCGTGACAGCGAAGGCGACCAGGTACCCCGTGCGGCTGCCGCTGCTCAGGACGACGCCGCCGAGCGCTGCGCCGAGCGCCAGGCCCGCGTTGAGCGTCGACTGCAGCCGGGCCAGCAGCGCCGTCCGCTCCGCCCGCGCGACCAGGCCGGCGATCAACGCCTGCCGGGCGGCGGTCAGGCCGGACTGCGCGGTGGCGTACAGGCTGACGGCGAGCAGGAACGGCCAGAAGGAGCGGATCGCCAGGAAGGAGGCCACCACCGTACCGGTGGTCAGGGCGAGCAGCACGGCGGTACCGCGCGGTCCGCGCCGGTCGGCCAGGTGGCCGAGCGGGACGCCGGCCAGTGAGCCGATCGCCCAGGCGATGGCGAGGCCGACGCCGAGCCGGGTGGGGGACATGCCGATGACGCGGGTGAAGTACAGCGCGGAGCAGGTGTAGTAGGCGCCGTCGCCGATGGAGCCGATCAACTGGGCGACGGCCAGCGTGCGCTGCGGGCCGGCGGGCGGGACGGGACGTACGGGCGACACTGGACTCCTCGATGCCGCGGCCCCCGGGGCCGACCGTTCCTCAGGGGAACCTTCCTCATTGGTTCCTGACTGGCAGGTTCGATCCTAGGAGAGCAGTGGACCATTGGGCAGGTCCAGCCGAGGCCCGAGATCATGGGCCACTTCAGTCCGTCCGAGGGCCGGCGCAGACGGTGTGCGACGGCCGGCACCGGCGATGCCCGGCGGCGGGCGCGAGCGAGGCCCACCGGCCCGCCGGCCCGCCGGCCCGCGCGAACGTGTCCGACGGCGGCCGCCGCACGGCCGGGCGCGGCCCGAACTGTCGTCCGCACGCGGACGGGCCGCCACCCGGACGGCGGCAGCGCAGGCACCCGGGCCCGCCCGGTGCCGTCCGTGTCCGGCCCATCCGGACCACCGGATGTCCGCGCCCGGCCGAAGTGACGGTGTTGACCGGTCCATTGCCCGCTCCTATGCTCGTCCGCGTTCGCGATCCGGCACCGGGGCCGGGGCCGCTCCGGCCCGCCCGACCGGAGCCGTCACCGGCTCGAAGGACTCCTCCCATCAGCACCCCCGTCGCACCCACCGACGCCCCCACGGACGGCACGCCGCAGACCCCCGCCGCCCCGGCCGCCCCCGGCAGCGGATCCACCGCGCCGGACTCACCGCACCCCGGCCGGCGCCGCTTCCTGACCTACCTGCTGGCCGCGCCCACCCTCACCGTCGCCACCCGCGCCGGCCTGGACGCCGCCGCGCCCGCCACCGCCCGGGCCGCCGTCCGCACCGCCGCCGAACAGGCCTCCGCCCCACCGCAGTTGCTCGGCCTGCCCGGCATCCCCGACGTCATCGACCTCGGCGACGCCCTGATCCTGGCCGGCCTGCCGACCTCGCACCTGCTGGTGCTGGAGATCACGGCCGACGGTCGCGCCGCGCTGCACCTGCCGCGCCTGGAGGTCGGCCAGGGCCTCACCACCGCCATCGCCATGCTGGTCGCCGACGAGCTCGACGCCCGGCTCACCGACGTGGACGTCCCGCTCTCCGACGGCCGCCCGGACCTGCTCTTCAACCAGCTCACCGGCGCCTCCAACTCGGTCCGCTCGCTGTACGACCCGGTCCGGGCCGCGGCGGCCGCCGCCCGCGCCCGGCTGGTCACCGCCGCCGCCCGCCGCTGGTCACTGCCGGCCGGCAGCCTGCGCACCGCAGACTCCGCCGTCCTCGCCCCCGACGGCCGCCGGGCCGGCTACGGCGAACTCGCCGCGGAGGCAGCACAGGTGGCCGTCCCCGCCGTCTCCGCCGCCCCCAAGTCCCCCGACCAACAGCGTCTGGTGGGCCGGCCGACCGGCCGGATCGACGCCCGTGACATCGTCACCGGCAAGGCCAAGTACGCCGGCGACCTCGCCGTTCCCGGCGCCGTGCCCTGTGTGGTGGCCCGCCCCACCACCCTCAACGGCACCCTCAAGTCCCTGGACGCCACTGCCGCCCGCACGATGCCCGGCGTGCTCGGCGTGGTCCGGATCCCGACCGGCGTCGCCGTGCTCGCCGAGACCTTCGACCAGGCGCTCAAGGCCCGCGACGCCCTGGTGACCACCTGGAACCCGGGCCCGGTCGCCGCCCTCTCCACCGCCGACATCAAGGCCAAGCTCCGCGCCGCCCACGCGCCGTTCCTCATCCCGCCGCTGCTCACCCAGTACGTGGACGCGGAGTTCGACTTCGCCTTCGTCAACCACGCGCCGATGGAGGTGCTGACGGCCGTCGCCGACGTCCGGCCCGGCCGCGCCGAACTCTGGTTCGCCGCGCAGACCCCGATCGTCGCCCAGCAGACCATCGCCGCCGAGCTCGGCCTGCCGCAGGACGCCGTCACCGTCCACGTGGTGCGCGGCGGCGGCTCGTTCGGCCGCCGGCTCTTCTTCGACGCCGCACTGGAGGCCGCCCAGGTCTCCCGGGCCGCCGGCCGGCCGGTCAAGCTGATGTGGACCCGCAACGACGACATGCGCCACGGCCGGATGCGCCCCGCCGGCCACCACCGGATCCGCGCCACCCACGCCCTCGGCCAGGTCCTCACCTACGAGCACCGGGCCGCCACCGTGGCCACCGACTTCCGGCACGGCCTCGGCGAGGCGCTCACCGCCGCCGGCTTCAACCTCTCGGTCGCCGGACTCAGCCTCGCCCAGGCCTTCTTCCTGCTCAGCGAGAAGAACCCCTACGACGTCGGCATCCCGACCCAGCTGCTGGCCGAGGTCCCGCTGGAGGTGCCCACCGGCAGCTGGCGCTCGGTCTACTCCGGCACCGTACGGGTCGCCGACGAGATCATGATGGACGAACTCGCCCGCCGCCTCGGCCAGGACCCGGTCGCCTTCCGCCGGGCCCGGCTGCGCGGCGCCGCCGCCCGGGCCGTGCTGGACAAGGCCGCCGAGGCGGGCCGTTGGGGCCGGCCGATGCCCGCCGGCCAGGCCCAGGGCATCGGGTACCACGACGAGCACGGCAGTCGGGTCGCCTACCTCGTCGAGCTGGACGCCACCGACCCGAAGCAGCCGCGCGTCACCCGCGCGGTGGTCGCCGCCGACGTCGGCCGGGTGGTCAACCCCCGCGGCCTGGAGGCCCAGTTGACCGGCGCACTGATCGACGGCATCTCGGTCGTGCTGCAGGCCGGCATCCACATCGACCACGGCGCCGTCCGCGAGGGCAGCTACGCCGACTTCCGCTACGCCCGGCAGCGGCAGAGCCCGCCGTCGGTCGAGATCCACCTGCTGCCGCCGACCGGATCACCGGGCGGCGCAGGAGAGTTGGGCGTCCCGGCCGCCTCGGCCGCGGTCGCCAACGCCTACGCCCGCGCGACCGGCACCAGCCCGCGCTCCTTCCCGATCGACTTCTGAAGGGCCCCGACCTCCCCATGCCCAGCCACACCTTCGTCCTCAACGGGCAGCCGGTCACCGTCGAGGCCCCGGACGACATGGCCCTGCTCTGGGTCCTGCGCGACAAGCTCGGCGTCACCGGCCCCAAGTACGGCTGCGGGGTGGGTGTCTGCCGCGCCTGCACCAGCCACCTGGACGGCGCGGAGTTCCAGCCCTGCACGGTGGCGGTCAAGGACTGCGCCGGCCGGCAGGTCACCACCATCGAGGGCCTGGCCGACGGCGACACCCTGCATCCCGTCCAGGAGGCCTGGCTCGCCTGCGACGTCGCCCAGTGCGGCTTCTGCCAGCCCGGCCAGATCATGACCGCGGTCGCCCTGCTCCGCCGCACGCCCGCCCCGACCGACGCCGACATCGACCAGATCCAGAACATCTGCCGCTGCGGCACCTACCCCCGGATCCGCGAGGCCATCAAGCAGGCGGCGGCCCGGACGGCGTAGCGGCGCTTCGGTGGACCGAGGCCGGGGCGCGGGCCGGGCGCCCGACACCCCGCCCGGGGCCGAATGGTGGCCGGCCCGGGCCGGGTGTCGGGCCGGGAACAGTGAGCGGGTGTCAGCCGGCCGCCTTGCGGAGCTTCTCCAGCTGACGCACAACCACCTCCTGCGGCACCTTCATCGCCGGGCCGCCCTTGCCGCCCGACATGCTGCCGGGGGCGAACACGGCGACCACCGCTCCCTGACGGACGACCGTCACCTCCTGGGTGTTCGCGCCGTAGGCCAGGGTGTAGGAGACCGCCTCGTCCCCGAGGGCCGGCGCGGGCAGCGCCGTCACCGTGGCCGGTCTGGGGACGCCTCCCTCGTAGTGGGTGCAGCCCTTCAACGCGGCCTTCAGCGCCGACAGCACCTGCTTCGCGCCGTCACCTTCGAAGCCGTTGAGGAGGATGCCGACGCCGGCCCCGGCACTGCCCGCATCGGCCGACATCACGCTGCCGGCGGCCTTCGCCGAGGCCGCGGGCCTGATCTTCCCGGTCCGGATGTTCTCCACCGGCTGGCAGTCCTGCGGGGTGGTGGGAAGCGGCTCGCTCTTGCCGGTCTCGGCCGGCCACCCCATCCCGGTGTAGCCGGGCAGGTCACCGGTGGCGAGGACGGCGGCCTGCAGCTCTGCCGCGTCGAGCACCCGCGCGGGCGCGGGCGGTTGCGCGCCGGCGGGCGCGGGCGCCCCCGAGGCGGGAACAGTCGCCGGGGCGGCCGCAGCCGGCGCCGTCGGGCTGTCTGCAGCCGCCTTGCCGTCGCCCGTCCCCGAGCTCCCGCACGCCGCGGCCATCAGGGCCGCCGACAAGCCGAACGCCAGCCGGACCACGCGGTTGCCTCGCATCAGTTCTCTCCGTCCACGTCACATACGTGCCGCCGACCACCAGGGGGCGGCCGGCGGCATCCGGGCGAGGACATGCTGGCAAAGCGGACGGGCGGCATTCAGCCAATCAGCCCGATTGGCGCATGAACCGATGAATCATCACACTGACGTCCGATTCCGACGCTACGGACGACAAGCCCGTTCGAACGCTGCACCCGGCCGACGCGGCGGGAGAGCCTCGGACAGGGCTCCCCTACCACTTGCCCTGCGGGTCCCGGCCGAAGAAGGCGGCCAGCCGGTCGTAGAGCGGAGCGTCCTCGGCGACGGAGATCTCCGGGCCGAAGGCGTGGTTCTCCTCCTCGCTCCCCCGGAACTCCGGGCGCAGCGCGGCCCGGGCCCAGGCCAGCGAGGCGCGGGCCACCTCGTGGTCCAGGCCCTCGGTGGACTGGCCGGTGGCGTGCGCGAGGTCCCAGCCGTGGACGGCGAACTCGGCGATCTGCTGGTCCAGCGGGAAGCGGGCCGGCACCTCGGCACCTCCGGGCAGCTCGATCACCCCGTCCAGGTCACCCGCGCCGCGCCAGGCGGCGACCAGCTCCTCGGCCCCGGCCTCGAAGACGTGCAGCCAGTCGTCCTCGATCCGCTCGAAGGACAGCGACCAGTCGGGGTTGCCGCCGTTCGCCCGGACGGTGAACTGCCGCAGATCGAAGACCAGGTGGCTGATGAGGTCGCCGACGTCCCAGGACCGGCACGGCGTCGGGTGGCCGGCCAGCTCGGTGCCGACGCCGTCGATCAGACCGGCGGTCTGGGCGAGGGCCCGGGCGAGCAGCTCGATCGGGTCGGAGCTCGGGTTCCCGCTTCCGGTCATGGGAGGCGCCTCTCGGTGGTTCGGTCAGCTGAGCGGACCGGCCGATCGTAAACGGGCGCACTGACAACCGGGCCGGCGCAACACCGCGCCGGGCCGGTCGAGTCACGCGCGGTTCGGCCGGGTGACGCACGCGCCGTTCGGCCTAGGAGACGCACGCGCCGTTCGATCGGGTCGCGCGCCGGCCGGCCGCGCCACCCCTACCCCGCCGGTCGCGCGCCGGCCCGGGTGCCCGGGCCGGCGCGGTGCTGCACCCTCGGCAGCCGGGTCAGGCCACGACGCCGCCGTCGACGGCGATCTCGGCACCCGTGATGTACCGGCCGTCCGCACCCGCGAGGTGGGAGACGGTCGCGGCGACGTCCGCGGCGGAGCCGAACTCCCCGAGGGCGGTCAGCCCGCGCTGGAAGTCGGCGCCGGGGCCGTCCGCCGGGTTCATGTCGGTGTCGATCGGCCCCGGGTGGATCACGTTGACGGTGATGCCGCGCGGGCCGAGCTCGCGGGCCAGCCCCTTGGTGAGCCCGACCGTCGCGGCCTTGCTCGCCGCGTACAGCGTGGCGCCGGAGAAGGCGACGCGGTTCGCGAGGCAGCTGCCGATGGTGATGATCCGGCCGCCCTCGCCGAGATGGGCCGCCGCGGCCTGGGCGAAGAGGTACGGCGCCCGGACGTTGACCTCCAGCACCCGGTCCACGTCCTCCAGCGCCACGTCCTCGATCGGGCCGACCGCGCCGACGCCGGCGTTGTTCACCAGGATGTCGAGCCGGCCGAAGCGCTCGGCCACGGCCGCCACCACGTTGCGGACCTCCTGCGGGTCGGCGCTGTCCGCGCGGACCGCCCAGCCGCGCCGGCCGATCGCCGTGATCTTCTGCGCGATCCCCTCGGCCCGCTCGGCGCTGCCCAGGTAGGTCACCACGACGTCGGCGCCGTCCTCGGCGAGCCGCAGCGCCGTCGCCGCGCCCATCCCCCGGCTGCCGCCGGTCACCAGGGCCACCTTGCCGTCGAGCTTCGCGAGCTTGGTCATCGTCATATCGTTCGAACTCCTCGTCTCGTTCTCGGACATGACTCGATCCTCGGCTCCGGCGCCCCGCGAGTCCGGCGGTATTCGGACATCGCGTTCAACGTTCAACAATCCGCTGAGCGCCGCCGTGCGCGGCCCGGTCCGCCGGGTGCGCCGGAGCGGCCACCCCCTCCGGAGGGGCGGCCGCTCGGTGCGGGCGGGCGAACCGTCAGAGGCTCAGGTCCTGGCCCGGGAAGATGAGGTCGGGGTTGGCGCCGATCGTCTTGACGTTCTTGGCGTACAGGCTCGCGGTGTCGGTGCCGAACTTGGCCGCGATCCCGCTCAGGGTGTCGCCGCTCTTGACGGTGTAGCTGCCGGCCGACGGCGCGTTGGTGCCCGCGGCCCGCTGCGGGGCCTTCTGGGCGGGCTTGGCCGGCTGCGGCGCGGCCTTCTGCGGCGCCGGCTTCTGCGGGGCCGACTTCTGGGCAGGCTTGGCCTGCTGCGGGGCCGCCTTCTGCGGCGCCGGCTGCTGGGCGGGCTTGGCCGCCGGGGCCGGGGTGTCGACGGCGGCCGGGGCGCCGCCCTTGCTCAGGCCGGCCTTCTTCGAGCAGACGGGCCACGCGCCCGGGCCCTGCGAGGCGAGCACCTTCTCGGCGACCGAGATCTGCTGCGCCCTGGTCGCCCGGTTGGCCTGCGGCGCGTACGCGGTGCCGCCGTACGCGGCCCAGGTGGACGGGGTGAACTGCAGTCCGCCGTAGAACCCGTTGCCGGTGCTGATGCTCCAGTTGCCGCCGCTCTCGCACTGGGCGACGGCGTCCCAGGCCGAGGTGGGCGCGGCGGAGGCCGAGGTGGCCGTGACGAGGCCGGCGACCGGAAGGGCCGCGACGGCCCCTCCGACCAGCGCGAGTCGGGCACGGCTGCGGCGCTTCCCGACGGTGGTGGCGTTGGTGGTGGCAGCGGCGGTCTCGTGACGAAGGTCCATGAAAGTCCTCTCGGCAAGCCCCGGGCAGGCAGGCGGAACCAGACCCTTGGCAGGGCCTGTCGCGCTCACCTCACTCGATGGGCGGCCTCGCACGTGTCGGACGTGCCGTGCCGCCCCGGTCACCCCCGCTCGGTGACGGCCTGTTCGAGCCGGCCGTGTCGGCAGGCACCGCCCTCGCGCCGGTGGTCAGTCGGCGGGCCGTGCGTCGGGGGTGGACCCGGGTGGTGCTCGTTGCACCGCCAATGAAGCTAAGGGCCCTCCCGGCACGGCTTCAAGCGGTTCTCGGAGGTCCCAGGTCAGCCGACCGTTACCGGCGGTACGGATCATGAAACCGTATCCAAAATGGATGGGTTTGACCGAATTATCGAGATCAAATAGTCAATTTCCGTGCCGTCACTCACACTTGTCCGATTGTCGGATCTAACAATCAGTCAACTCAGCGCAAGAGTGACGTGACCGACCGTCATCACTGGCACCGGAGTTCCCCGCTCCGCGCGACCGCGGAGTGACCTGCACCACAAGGGTGACTCACCGTGTCCACGCCATGCACACTGCGTAGTACACCACCAGTCCGTATCCGACGCAGTAGGTGACCCGGCGCACCCGCGGCGAGAGCCGCGCACCGAGCGAAACACCCACCGCCGCGAGCAGTTGCTGCCACATCAGCGAGGCCACCAGGACACCCGCCACGAAGGCGGCCCCGGTCGCGGCACCGTACGAGCCGCCGGACAGGGCGCCCGCGCCACCGCCCGTGACCAGGGCCGCGAAGTAGAGCGCGGTGGTCGGGTTCACGGCGGTCAGGGCCGCGAACCGCAGGAACACCCGGCCGGGCCGGCCGGAGGCCGCCACGGCCGCTCCGGCGTCCTCCGGGCCAGGTCCGGACCCAGCGGCCGCGCCCGGTGCCGGCTCCGCACCCACCGCCGGCGCCCGGCGCAGCCCCAGCAGCCCCCGGACCGCCACCACCGCCAGCACCACCGCCGCAGCGGCCCGCGCCCAGGCCTCCCACCCCGAGAGAGCTGATGCGAGCCGCGAACCGAGCGCGGTGGCGAGCGCCGCGTAAGCCATGTCGACGAAGGCCACCGCAGACGCTGCACTCACCGCCGCCGCGCGCCCGCGCCGCCCCTCCTCCAACAGCAGCACCCCGACCGCCCCCAGCGGCACCGCCACACCCAACCCCGCTCCGACGCCCGCCAGCGCCGCCGTTCCCATCCCGTTCACCATGGCCGCCACGGTGGCGCACCGGCCCCGGGAAGCGCGGCCGGATTCCGGCGCACACCGCGATAATCGCGGTATGGACGACCTGGACAGAGAGATCCTCGACGAACTGCGCGCGGATGCGCGGATCTCCTACCGCGACCTCGGAGCCCGGGTGGGCCTGAGCGCCAACGCGGCCGCCGACCGCGTCCGGCGGCTGCTCCGCACCGGCGTCATCCGCGGCTTCACCGCGCTGGTCGACCCGGGCGCCGACGCCACCCGACCGGGCCTGACCGTCTTCATCGACGTCCGGCTGCGCCCGGACGTGGACAGCGACGCCTTCGAGGCGCTCGCCCTACGGCTGCCCGGCGTCACCGAGACCGCGCACGTCACGGGTGAGTACGACTACGTCCTGCGGGCGCGTGCCACCGACGCCGCCGGGCTCGACCAGCTGCTGCGCCGGCTGAAG
Organism: Kitasatospora sp. NPDC090091; assembly: GCF_044747365.1. NCBI lineage: Bacteria > Bacillati > Actinomycetota > Actinomycetes > Kitasatosporales > Streptomycetaceae > Kitasatospora > Kitasatospora sp. NPDC090091. The sequence continues at coordinate 140,115 of NZ_JBIVDY010000020.1, read as the reverse complement.
CACGAGGCCGGCGTCGCCCACTCCAACACCCGCATCGCCCTGCGGATCGCCTCGCGCTGAGCCCGGGGCCTGGGCCCGGGGGGCCGTGGCCGGGGCCGGGCCGGCGGCCCGCCGTGTCTCAGACCCCGCCGCCCAACCCGGCGTCCCGCGCCAGCAGTGCCGCCTGCACCCGGTTCTCACAGCCGAGTTTGGCCAGGATCCGGCTCACGTACGTCTTCACCGTCGCCTCGCTCATGTGGATCCGGGCTCCGGCGTCCGCGTTGGACAGCCCCTCGCCCAGCAGCGCCAGGACCTCCAGCTCGCGCTCGGTCAGCACCTCCAGCCGCCGCCGGGCCGCCGCACCACGCGCCACGGCCGGTCCGCTGCGGCCGCCGGCCAGCGAGTCCACGATGTGCCGGGTGGCGGCGGGCGAGAGGAAGGCGTTCCCGGTGGCCGCCGCCCGGACGGCCTGGATCAGCTCCGCCGGCGCGGTGTCCTTGAGCAGGAAGCCGGCGCCGCCCTCGGTCACGGCGCGCAGGACGTTGTCGCGTTCCCCGAAGGTGGTGAGGATCAGCGCCCGCGCGCCGGGGACCGCCCGGCGCAGTTCGCCGAGCGCGGTGAGGCCGTCCATCACCGGCATCTGGATGTCCAGCAGTACGACGTCGGCCCGGTGCGCCAGCGCGAGGTCCACGGCCTGCCGGCCGTCGGCGGCCTCGGCGACCACGTCGATGTCCTCGGCGGAGGACAGGATCATCCTGATCCCGGCCCGGATGAGTGGCTCGTCGTCGGCGACGAGGACTCGGATCACTGCTGGTCGTCCCCTCGATCGGTGCAAGTGGCACTGCTCGCCACCATCCTCACACCCTCCCGGTCCGGCGCCTCACCTGACCTCCCCCCAGCACCCCGGCCACTCTCCCTGTTCACGACCCCGGAATCGCGAAATCGCCTTGAGCCCGCCTCGACCGGTGATCGACAATCAGCCGCCGCAGCACGCGCACGTCCGACCGTGAAGGAGCCCTCCCGTGATGCTCGACCGTGACCCCGTGTACGGCGAAGTGGACCTCGGAGCGTCGGCGGAAGAGCTGAGCCGGCTGGCCGATGCGGTCGTCCGCGGCACCGGCCTGCTCGCGGCCACGACCACGCCGAGCGGCAACGCCCTGACGGGAATAGAGGTCAGGACGACTCCCGGCCCCGGAGTGCTCGTCCACTACGACTCCGAGCGGCAGCTGCTCGTGATCGGCGGCGACGCCGCAGCGCGGGCCGTGCTCGCGGAGAACGTGCGTGACATGGCCTCCGCCACCGAAGGCGGCCATCTCCACGTCGAGTACCACCCCGACCACTTCTACCTCGCCGAGGGCTCCGTCCCCCTGGTCGTCAACAGCCCCCACGGAGGAATGCCGAAGCGCTGAGCGTGGAGCCGCTGCGGTCGGCGTGCGACGACCACGGACCGCCCGTCCGGTGGCGCCCCGGGTCACTTGGTCGGGAAGTGCTGCTTCTCCACCAGGACGCCGTCCTTGAAGCAGAACCGGATCACGCTGTCGTCGCCCCAGCTGCCGTCCGATTCGGCCGCGATGAAGTGGCGGCAGTGGGAGCCGGCGGGTGGGGTCGGGCCGAGGTGCTCGTAGTCCCTGGTGAAGAAGCCGTTGCCGGAGGGCAGCCGGCGCAGGACGTCGGCCTCCGCGCTCCCGACCTCGATGGAGTCGTAGAGCGATCCCTTCACACTCGACTCGTCGAAGGCCTGGATGAAGGCGATCACGCCCCAGACGATCAGGCCCAGCACGGTCAGCACGACGAGCACCCCGCCCACCGCGCAGCCGATCGCTGGGCTGCGCCGGCGCTGCTCTCCCGGGCCACCGGCGACGGGCGGCAGCCCGTCCACTGTCCAGTCGTCGACGCCGGCCGCCGGGCCCGCGGACGAACCGTCGGCCCCGCCGCCGGAGCCGTCGTAGGGCAGCAGGGCGGCGAGCCGGAAGCCCGCCTCCGCGGTCGGGCCGGCGTGCACCATGCCGCCGACCAGCCGGGCCCGCTCGCGCAGGCCGGTCAGCCCCTGGCCGCCGCTGACCACGGCCGTGCCGCCGCCCACCCGCGCGCCGACCGGCTCGGGGGCGGGCGGGTTGGCGACCTCCACCACCAGGGCGTCCGGCTCGTAGCGCAGCGCGACGGTGATCGGGGCGCCGGGCGCGTGCTTGTGCGCGTTGGTGAGCGCCTCCTGGACGATCCGGTACGCGGCCTGACCGACGCTGGCGGTCAGCTCACGCCGCTCTCCGTCCTGGCCGAAGGCGACGTCCGTGCCGGCCGCGCGGGAGGACTCGACCAGCTCCGCGATCCCCTCCACGCCGCCGCGGCCCGCGCAGCCGAGGGCCGGGCCGGGGCCCTGCGCGCTCGGCACGGCACTCGACTCGTCATGCAGCACGCCGACCACGTCGCGCAGCTCGCGCATCGCCGCGACGGCCGCCAGCCGCAGCACGCCGACCGCCTCCCGCTGCCTGTCGGTGAGGGTGCGGTCGACCTCCAGCGCGCCGGAGTGGACTGAGATCAGGGCGAGCTGGTGGCCGAGGCTGTCGTGCATGTCCTGGGCGATCCGGTGCCGCTCGCGCAGCCGGGCCTGGTGGGCGACCATGGCACGCTCGCGCAGCAGTTGCTCGTTGCGCTCGCGCAACGCGTCCGTCAGCGCCCGGCGCTGCGCCCGGTAGCGGCCCCAGAGTCCGGGCAGCACCGCGAGCAGCAGGTAGGCGCCCAGCGAGAGCCCGGCCAGTGCCTTGAGCGGTACCGAGCCGGCCTCCTTCACGATGCCGATGCCGGCGATCAGCAGGTATCCGGCGGTGAACGAGCCGACCAGCACCCCGACCCGCTTGATCCGGGCACCGGCCGACCAGCCGGCGCAGACCAGCAGGAGCAGCGGACCGGCGCCCGCACCGGCCACCGCCGCGGTCAGCACCAGGACGGTCGAGGGCAGGCCGCGCCGGAGCAGGAAGAGCAGTGCGACGGCGGGCCCGAAAGCCAGGTAGAACTCGGTCTTGCCGACGTAGTCCAGCAGCGTCGCGAGTGCTCCCAGCACCAACGCGAAGCCGACCTCGCGCACCACCAGACCGGTCCGCCAGGGACCGGGGAGTGCCGTCCGTACCGCCTTCGACCAGGCTCTTACCAGTGCATCCACCCGCCGAGGCTAGCGAAGCGGGCAGCCCGGGCGCCTTCACCATTCGTCGCGACCGCCCCCCGACGAAAGTCGCGAGCGGGAGTGCCGGGGGCCCGGCCCGGTCTCGTCGTCCCTCTCCCGCCGCGCCCGCGCGGACGCGTGATCCGGTCGATCCGGCCGACACCGTGCCGCGGCCTGACCACTTGTTGTCGACCGGCCCCGGAAGAGACGTCTCCGCCCGTCGGTGGATGCAGGATTGAACCCGTCGGGCCCGACACCGAGCACAGCCCTGAAACAACTTCCTTTGACACCAAGGAGAATCCACCCATGCGCAAGCCCTGGGCCCTTCGCGCCGCCACCCTCACCGCCGGTGCAGGTGCCGCCCTCGCCCTGACCGTCGGCTCCGCCGGCGCCGCCACCGCCCCCAGCACCGTCAAGCTCGGCGACACCGGCCCGGCCGTCACCTGCATCCAGCAGGCCCTGAACTACTCGATCAATTCCGGCCTCACGGTCAACGGCAGCTACGACCAGGCCACCGCCGACGCCGTCGCCAGGTTTCAGCCGATGAACCACGTGCTCATCAAGAACAGCCAGCTGCCGGCGACCGGCATCGTCGACGCCGCCACCGGGGACAAGCTCTACCAGACCGTGTGGTTCGACTTCATGATCGTCAACCCCGGCGACAACGCCGGCCGGAGGGCCTGGATCAGCGGCAGCTGCCCCACCCTGATCCCCCGACTCCCCCGCTGACCAACGCACCGCCCGTAGGTCTGTGAGCCCTCCCCGCACCACGCGGGGAGGGCTCGGTGCTTCCGCCCCCGGGTGAGGAGATCTCGCGTTCTCCGCAGCTGCACAAGTTGTCAACTTGCGGTCAGCCAGCCCCGGAAGAGACCCCTCCGCTCGTTGGTAGACGCAGGATTGCACCCGTCGGGCCCGACACCGAGCACAGCCCTGAAACAACTTCCTTTGACACCAAGGAGAATCGACCCATGCACAAGCCCTGGGCCCTTCGCGCCGCCACCCTCACCGCCGGTGCAGGTGCCGCCCTCGCCCTGACCGTCGGCTCCGCCGGCGCCGCCACCGCCCCCAGCACCGTCAAGCTCGGCGACACCGGCCCGGCCGTCACCTGCATCCAGCAGGCCCTGAACTACTCGTTCAACTCCGGCCTCACGGTCAACGGCAGCTACGACCAGGCCACCGCCGACGCCGTCGCCAAGTTCCAGCCACTCCGGTACGACGACCTCAAGCAGCTGCCGGCGACCGGCATCGTCGACGCCGCCACCGGGGACAAGCTCTACCAGACCGTGTGGTACGACTTCATGCTCGTCAACCGCGGAGACAACACCGGCCGGAAGGCCTGGCTCGTCGGCAGCTGCCCCACCCTGATCCCCCGACTCCCCCGCTGACCAACGCACCGCCCGTAGGTCTGTGAGCCCTCCCCGCACCACGCGGGGAGGGCTCGATGCGTCCGCCCCCGACGGAAGGACCGCACGTTCCCCGCGGCTTCACAAGTTGTCAACTTGCGGTCAGCCATCCCCGGAAGAGACCCCTCCGCCCGTTTGTGGACGCAGGATTGCACCCGTCGGGCCCGACACCGAGCACAGCCCTGAAACAACTTCCTTTGACACCAAGGAGAATCGACCCATGCACAAGCCCTGGGCCCTTCGCGCCGCCACCCTCACCGCCGGTGCAGGTGCCGCCCTCGCCCTGACCGTCGGCTCCGCCGGCGCCGCCACCGCCCCCAGCACCGTCAAGCTCGGCGACACCGGCCCGGCCGTCACCTGCATCCAGCAGGGCCTCAACCTTGAGATCAATGCCGGCCTCACGGTCAGCGGCAGCTACGACCAGGCCACCGCCACCGCCGTCGCCAAGTTCCAGTCGCTCCGGGTCTTCGGCCAGAACCCGCTCCCGCAGACCGGCGTGTTCGACTCCGCCACCGGGGGCCGGCTCTACCAGGCGACGTTCTACGACGCCGGCGTGGTGAGCCCCGGGGACTACAACGGCAGGGTCAAGTGGCTCTTCACCGACAAGTGCCCCGAGAAGATCCCGCACTGATCATCGGACCGGTTCGGAACGCCCTATGCGCCGTGACGGCGTGACGGCGTGACGGCACAGCAACACGGTCCCGGACCGGATTCGCGGTGTGCGCACACCGCGGATCCGGTCCGCCTCAGGACCGCCGGCCCCCCGGGAGGCGGCCGTAGGCCGTGAGCAGCAGCGCGACGTCGTCCACCCGTTCCGTGGAGCCCACCTCGCGCAGCAGCCGCTCCGCCATCCGGTCCAGCTCGCCGTCCGCCGGGTCGCCCTCCCCCGCGCCCGACACGAGCTCGCCGAGCGCGAGCCGCAGCCGGTCCACGCCCTGGTCGATCGCGATCGCCGGGTCCTCGACCAGCCCGTCCGTGTAGAGGGCGATCAGCGATCCGCGGGCCAGCTCCAGGTCGCTCACCGGGTACTCGGCCAGGTGGTCGATGCCGAGCAGGGGCCCGCCCGCCACGTACAGCGCCTCGGTGCTGCCGTCGGGGTGGCGCACCACCGGGGGCAGGTGCCCGGCGCGGGCGACCAGGGCGCTGCCGTCGCCCGGGGTGAGCCGGATCAGGCAGCAGCTGGCGAGCAGGCCCGGGTCCAGGTCGAGCAGCAGGAGGTTGGTGCGGACGAGGACCTCGTCCGGCGCGTGCCCGCTGGTGGCGAAGGCCCGGACGGCGCTGCGCAGCTGGCCCATGGTGGCGGCGGCGCCGACGCTGTGGCCCTCGACGTCGCCGATGACCAGGGTGAGGTCGCGGCCGGTGACGATGGCGTCGTACCAGTCGCCGCCGATCTCCATGCCCTGGGTGCCGGGCAGGTAGCGGGCGGCGATCCGGACGTCCTCCAGGACGGGCAGGCGGTGCGGCAGCAGGGCCTGCTGCAGGCCGCGGGCGAGGGTGAACTCGGCGTCGTAGAGCCGGGCGCGCTCCAGCGCCTGGGCGATGAACCCGCCGAGGCCGGTGAGCAGGCCGCGCTCCTCCACGGTGAACGCGCGGGGCTCGTCGAAGCCGATGATGCAGCTGCCGACGGGGTGCCCGGAGGCGATCAGCGGCAGGAACGCCCAGGCGCCCATCTCGTCGAGGGCGATCCCGGGGTAGGCGGCGGCGAGGGCGCGGACGTCCTCGAAGAAGATCGGCGCGCCGGTGCTGAGCGTCTCGGCGCCGGGCACCCGGGCACCGGTGGGGGTGCCCTCGAAGCGGTCCAGGAACCCGTCGGGGTAGCCGCTCTGCGAGATCAGGTGCAGTCGCTTGTCGCGAACGGCGTAGATGGCGAGCTCCTGGCCGCCGAAGGCCGGCAGGATCTGGTCCTCGACGGCGCGGCAGACCTCGCGGACGGTCACGGCCTCGCTGAGCGCGCTGGCGAGCTGCAGCAGGTGGTACATGCCGCCGACGCCGGGGCGGGCGCCGAGGTCGGGCTCGGGCTCGGTCGGCTTCCCTGAGCGGCCGGGCGGCGGCTCGGCGGCGACCACCCGGCCGGTGACGCCGTGCGCGTCCGGGTAGAGCGAGAAGGCGAACCAGTCGTCCGGCGGGCGGGCCGCCAGGAAGGCGGTGGGCTGCTGGGAGAGCATCGCGGCCCGGTAGCGGTTCTCGTAGACCGGGTCGGAGAGCCAGGACAGCACCTCCCAGGGGTGGTGGCCGACCAGGTCCTCGCGGCGGGTACGCAGCAGCAGCTCGACGCTGCGGTTGGCATAGGTGATCCGGCCGTCGGGGTCGAGCGAGAAGACGCCGTCGTGCAACCGCTCGACCGCGGCCGCGGCGGCGGTGCCGGTGCGGGTGTCCAGGACGGCGCCGACGAGGTGGGCGCGCCCGTCGGGAACGCCCTCGGGGACGCGGGCCCAGAGCTCGACGGGGTAGGGGTGGCCGTCGCGGTCCAGCACCCGGACCCGGGCGGCCAGCATCCGGCCGTGGTCGAGCGCGGCCCGGGCGGCGGCGCGGAACTCGGGCAGGTCGCCGGGGGCGATCCGGGTGGCCAGGCTGGCGGCCCGGCCGTCGAACTCGGCCGGGTCGAAGCCGAGGATCTCGCAGAACTGGTCGTCGGCGGAGAGCGCCCCGGTGGCCACGTTCCAGTCGAAGAGCCCGACCCGGGTGGTGGGCGGCCCGGGGGGTGCCAGCTCCACCACCGCGGTGTCGCCGTTGGGCTCGACCGGGTACCCGGCTCCCTCCAGTTCAGCCAGCCCGGCGGCCAGCCGGTCGGCCACCTTCCGCAGGTGCAGCCGCGCCTCCTCCGGCACCCCCTCGTCGGAGGAGGGCCAGAGTGCGCTCACCACCCCGTACCGCTGCTCGCCCGTGCGGACCGGCACGCAGGCGGAGGCGTAGTCGTAGGGCAGGCCGACGGCCAGCTGCGGGAAGCGCCGCATGGTGTCCTCGGTGTCGGACAGCGTGACCGTCCGCCCGGTGCGGTAGCACACCGCCACCGGCATCGGGCCCGCCGCGGCGACCCGGCGGAACGCGCTCATCAGCGAGAGCGGCACGCCCGCGATGGTGCAGAGCACCAGCGAGCGGCGGTCGCGCGAGCGCAGGTAGACCAGCGCACCGTAGGCACCGGTGCTTTCGAGCGCGTTGCGGACGGTCGTGGCCAGCAGGGAGTCCCGCTCGTGGGCAGCCCGGGTGGCGGCGTCGCTCTGCCGCGGACGGCGCGGGTCGGGGCGCGTCGCCCGGGCACTAGCGGTCGGCTGCGGACCGGACGGGTCCGCCGGCACACCCTGGCGCATCCTCTCTTGCTACGCCGGGGTCAAGGGACTGTCAAGACGAGCCCCGGCCGCCCCGGGGTGCCCACCCGCCCCGGCTGCGCCAGCATGGTGGGCATGCCGCCCACCCCCGGCCCCGCTCCCGGCCCGACCACCGTGGTCAACCTCAAGGGCCACCGCGACGACCCGGACTACGCCGACGTGGTGTACGTCGGGCGCGCCATGCACCGCGGCGGCTGGCACCTGGCCGAGTCCCCGCTGCACTGCCCGTACCGGCCCGGCCCGGACCTCACCCGCGAGGAGATGCTCGTCCGCTACCGCGCGTACCTGCTCGACCGCCCCGAGCTGCTCGCCCTCGTCCCCGGGCTGCGCGGCCGCCGTCTGGGCTGCTGGTGCGTCCCGCTCCCCTGCCACGCCGACGTCCTCGCCGACCTCGCCGACCACCCCCCGAGGGAGGCGTAACCGCAGGCCGTCCGCAGACGCATCCGGCGGTCCGTCCCGGGCGGGGAGCGCCCGGGCGCCTGCGAACGACCGGGCACCGCTCGGATATCCTCCGTCGGAACGTGCAGCACAGCGGCTGCCCAGGGGGAATCGAGTACGGAGATGCAGCACCCGGCGTCCGGGCGGACCGACGCGGCCGAGGCCGCCTCCTGGCAGTGGGACGGCGACGCCGGGGGAGCGCCGGAGGCACCGGCCGACGTGATCGGCGGTGGCCGCGGGGACGACGACGGGCCGTGGCCGAGCCGGCGCCGGCTGCTGCTGGGCGGGGCCGGGGTCCTCGCGGCGGGCGCGGCGGCCTGGGCGTTCGGCCGCTCGGGCGGCGACGCCCCGGAACCGGCACCGAAGCCGCAGCCCACCCGGCTCAGCGGGCCGGCCCCGCTCTGGTCGTACCGCGGGCCCGAGGGGATGACGCCCGAGCGGCTGGGCGACCGCCCCGCGCGCCCGCTGTTCCTCTCCCGCGCCGGCCTCCAGGTGCTCGACCCCGCCACCGGCTCGGTGCTGCGCACCCTGGCCCTCGACGCGCCGAGGTCCGACTGGCCGAGCGACACCGACCTGCCCGGCCTGCGGGTGGTCGTCTCCGGCGACCGGCTGTTCACCGCCTCGCCGGGCCACCTCGACTCCCGCCACCTCACCGAGCCGGCCGCCGAGTGGAGCCTGCCGCTGACCGAGGAGCTGGGCACCAGCGCGACCCTGTTCGGCGCCGACGGCGACATCGTCTTCGGCCGGGCCGAGTCCCGGCCCTTCCTGGGAACCGGCAATCTGTTCGCCGTGCGCTACCCGGACCGGGCGGTGCTCTGGTCCCGGGCCTCGACCGGCGCCGAACGGCCGTTCTCCCCGGCGACCCCGGCGGGCGGCCGGATCCCCCTCCTGGACACCTCGGCCGGCGGCGGCCGGCTCGTCCTGATGGAGACGGCCACCGGCCGGCGGCTCTGGGAGGTGCCCACGGAGGTCGGCCTGGGCTGGGCGGTGGCCGACGAGCAGCACGTCTACGTCCCGCGCCACCCCGGTTCCGTCCGGGCGCTGCGGGTGGCCGACGGAACGCCGCACTGGTCGGTCGAGCCCGGCCCCGCCGACTCCAGCCGCTGCCTGCCGCCGGTGACCTCCGGCGGCACCGTCTTCGTCCCGCGCGACAACGGCCTGGTGACCGCCCACTCCCTCGCCACCGGGGAGCGGCTCTGGGGTGTCCCGCTGCCGTTCCGGCTGGACCGGCGCAGCCGCCTGCTGGTGGCGGGCGGGCTCCTCCTGGTCCCCGGTCCGGCCGCCTCGGGCGTCCAGGCGCTCGACGCCGCCACCGGGGAGGAGCGGTGGACGTTCCGCGACTCGGGCCCGGGCGTGGACGTCTGGTCGCTGGCCGCCGACGACCACCGGCTCTACGCCGGCCACGACGACGTGCTGCACGCCCTCCCGCTCGCCTGAACGGCCGTCCACGGCCCCCGTCCGAGCCGCCGGTGTCCCGGCCGGGGCCCATCTGACGCAGCCGGACGCACCTCGACGGATCCGCCCCCGCGGCCCCGCCCCCGCCGGGGCCGGGGCAGGATGGGCGGGTGCAGGTACACCCGATCTCGCCCGACCGGCTCGCCGAACTGCTCGCCGACCGCATCGCCGCCCTGCCCGGGGCGGACGGCACGTGGCAGCGGGTGGCGGTGGACGGCGCAGCCGCCGCCCGGCCCGCGGCACTCGCGGACGCGCTGGTGGAGCCGCTGCGGCTGCGCGGTCGCCCCGCGCTGCGCGTCTCGGCCGCGGACTTCCTCCGCCCGGCCTCGGTCCGGCTGGAGTACGGCAAGCAGGACGCGGACGCCTTCCACGACCTCTGGCTCGACGACGGCGCCCTGCTCCGCGAGGTGCTCGCCCCGCTGGACCCCGGCGGCACCGGCCGCGTCCTGCCGTCCCTGCGCGACCCGGTGACGGACCGCTCGACCCGCGCCCCCTACCGGGAACTGCCGCCGGGCGGCGTGCTGTTGCTGGACGGCGCGCTGCTGCTCGGACGCTGGCTGCCGTTCGAGCTGGCCGTCCATCTGGCGCTCACCCCGGCCGCCCTGGCCCGTCGCACGGCGCCCGAGGAGCAGTGGACGCTGCCCGCCTTCGCCCGCTACGAGGCCGAAACCGGCCCGGCCGAGGCCGCCGACGTCACCGTCCGGGTCGACGACCCCCGCCACCCGGCCCTGGTCGAGCACGGATAGAGAGCGTCCGTTCCGTCTGCGCTTGACGCCCCGGCGGGCCGCTCAGCGTGTCGGGCGGCGGGCACCGGCGCCGGGCCTGACCGCCTCGGGGGCCGGGCCGCGCTGGCAGTACGGGCACCAGTAGGCCACCCGCTCCTGCGGCGGCGTGCCCTGGGCGGCCGTCAGCACCAGCGTGCCGCAGCGCGGGCACGGCCGCCCGGCCCGTCCGTACACCCAGTGCCGGTAGCCGCGCCGGGTGTCGCCGGTGGTGACGTGGCCCTCGCGCAGCCGGTTGGCGTCGAGCAGCTGCCGCGCCCGCTCCACCAGGCGGTCGGCGCGCGGCAGTTCGCCGACCGCGGTCCACGGCGTGACGCCGGCCAGGAAGCAGAGCTCGTTGGCGTAGACGTTGCCGATGCCGGCCAGGTTGCGCTGGTCGAGCAGCGCCTCGGCGACCGGTCGGCCCGGGTGGGCGAGCAGCCGGCGCACGGCCTCCGCCGGATCCCAGTCGGGGCCGAGCAGATCCGGCCCGAGGTGGCCGACCGCGCGCTCCTCGTCCGCGGTGCGCAGCAGTTCGACGACGGGCAGCCGGTAGCCGACCGCCGTCCCGGCCTCGGTGGCGAGGACGGCGCGGATCTGCCAGGCGGGACCGCCGGCCCACCGCTCGCCGGGGCGGTAGACCTCCCAGCGGCCGTCCATCCGCAGATGGGTGTGGAGGGTGAGGCCGCCCTCCAACCGGGTGAGCAGGTGCTTGCCGCGCGGGGTGACCTCCAGGACCCGGCGGCCGGCGAGGCCGGCGGTGGCGTGGGCGGGCACCCGCAGATCTGCGGTGGTCAGCACCCGGCCGGCGAGGGCCTCGTGCAACCGGGCCGCCACGCGGAAGACGGAGTCACCTTCAGGCATGCCTCCATCCTGCCCCCGCCCGGCCGATCCACAAGACAGGGCCTGTCTCGTCTAGTCCTCGCGGACCACGACGACCGGGCAGGGTGCGTGCTCGGTGAGGTGGCGGCTGACCGATCCGAGCAGCGCACCGGTGAACCCGCCGAGGCCCCGGCTGCCGACCACGACGAGCGCGGCGCCCTTCGCGGCGTCCAGCAGCGCCTTGGCGGCGTTGCCCGGCATCACGGCCTCGGAGATCAACACCCCGGCGTCGTCCCCGGCCACCCGCCGGACCGTCTCGGAGAGCGCCTGCCCGGCGAGCTCCTCGGGGTTGAGCCCCTCGGGCGGGGGCGCGCTGAGCCCGGCCCAGCCGTAGAACGCCGGGTACTCCCAGGCCGCGATGGCGTGAACGGTGCCCCCGGTCAGCTTGGCGTACCCGATGGCCCAGCGCAGCGCCTGCTCCGAGGCGGGTGAGCTGTCCACGCCGACGACGATCCGGGGTTGCGCGCTGTTGGCCATGCCGCTGCTCCTTGCTCGGTTTGCCCGGCCCCGGCTTCCCGACCGAGCGGGCGGCCGGCCCGCTCTGCCCGAGGAAGCCCGACGGCCGACTCGACGCCCCAAACATAGATCAATACGGACATTCCCCCGCCGGCTGGCACGCCGGTGACGCCCGGCGCTGTCGAACCGTGTGCCCGCGCAGCCGGCGGGTGGCACCGCACGGGCCCTGCACCGGCCCTGCACCGGCCCTGCACCGCCTCCGCGCCGGCCCCGCGCCGGCCCCCGGAATTGGTACTGGCGGGTGCACGGGTCCCATCACCCGCGCACCCGCCAGCGTTTCGCGGACGGCGCTCCGCCGGCCGCCCCGCGGACCCCCGCCGGACACGGCAGGAGCTCCGGAGACGGCTGTCGGCCGTCAGGCCCGGTAGGCGGCCCAGGAGTTGGCCATCCTGGCGACCTGACCGGCAGTGAACTGCGTCATGCAGGAGTCGTACGTGTAGTCCATGAAGTTGTGGATCGGGTCGACCCCGCTGGCGGTGCAGGTGTCCCGGCCGGTGGGGCACTGGAAGGCCGCGCTCTTCTCGGCCGGGGTGTCGGAGACGTAGTCACCCTGGCCGCTGCAGCCGCCCTGGAAGGTGTGGTAGAGCCCCAGCCAGTGGCCGACCTCGTGGGTGGCGGTGTCGCCCTCGTTGTAGTTGGCGGCCGAGCCGCCGGGGAACGAGGAGTCGAGGATGACCACGCCGTCGTCGGACGGGTTCGACCGGTACGAGCTCGGGAAGGTCGCCCAGCCGAGCAGCGACTGACCGAGCTTGGCGGTGTAGAGGTTGAGGGCGTTGGCGCCGCCCTTGCGCAGCGAGGTCTTCATCGACTTCTCGGCCGAGGAGCCCGGGGTGATGCCGTTGTACCAGGTCGCGTTGTCGGTGTAGTCGGTCGCGACCAGCTGGAACTGGAACTGGCTCGGGGTGTTGCCGGCCCCTTGGCCGCTGTAGGCGGCGTTCAGGACGGAGATCTGCTTGGCGATCGTCGTGGCGCTGAGCTTGCCGGTCGACCCGGAGTGGACGACGTGCACGTACACCGGGATGGTGGTGGCGGCGGCCAGTGTGCCGGGGGCGAGCAGCGCGTTGCCCTGTGCGGAGTTGGCCAGCTTGGTGAGCCGGGCCTGCAGGTCCGCGTCCATGGCCTTGGCCTGGACGTCGGAGACGGCGTTGGGCTCCTGGCTCGTGGCGCTGCCGGCGGGCTTGCGGGCGGCCGCGTCCTGGCTCGCACCGCTCTCGCCGGCGACGCACTGGGCCGCGGAGGGGGCCTGGGCGGCGGCGGTGGAGAACGCGGACGGCGCGGCGAACTGGCTGAGGCCGAGGGCGGCGACGAGGGCGGCGGCGCTGAGGAATCTGCGGGGGACACGCGAGGGGACGCGGGCAGAACGACGCATCTGCGCTCCTGAAAGGGAGTTGTGGGGGGCGGCGGCCGTTGGGGGGCCGCCGAATCCTAAGGCTACGCAGGGCCGCGTGTACGCGTCAGTTCTCTTTCGGCCTGAAAGTTCTGACGACAAATCGGACGGCGCCCGGAAGCCCGATCGATCGACGCCGGTCTCAGGTGGAGCATTTCCGGTGTCCAGCGATCGGGGTGATGCCCCCGAGTTGTCCGAAAGTTGACTTGCCGTCCGCCCGACAGGGCCTCCGGAGAGGCACCCCGGACGGCTCGGCGGAGGCCCCGCACCGCCTCGCCGAGACTACGACGCCACGAAGACGATCTCCCGCAGGGCGCGCGCACCGGCCCGGTCGAGTACCACGGCCGACGCACAGCCGGCGGGCGGTTCCCCCGTCCCCGCCAGCCTGCGGCGCAGCCGCCCGGCGGCCTTGCGGTGCCGGGCGAACGCGTACGCCGAGACCCCCTGACCGCGGGCGCGCTGCCCCTCCCGGGCCTCACCGGGGGTGGCGTCCAGCAGGATCAGGTGCACCCGCCGCCCCTGCCGCGCCGCCGCGCGGGTCAGCCAGAGCCGCACCCAGGGCAGCGCGCCGCAGTCGTGCACCGCGACCGGCCCGCCGTCCAGCACCGCGCGGCGCAGCCGTCGGTAGTGCGCGACGCGGACCAGCGGCCGGTAGACGAAGTACGGCAGCTTGTCGGGCAGCCGCTTGGCGAACTCCTCCCGCACCTGCTGGGAGTCGACCAGCCCGGCCCGGATGCACCGGCGCATCAGGGTGCTCTTGCCGCTGCCGGGCAGCCCGGAGACGACCAGCAGGTCGTCGGCGCGGTAGTGCAGGGCGACCGGCGCGTCGGCGGGGCCGTCGGGGGCGGCGTCGGCACCGCCCCGGGCCGCCCGGCGCAGGTCGTGCAGGCCGCGCGGCCGCAGCACGGGCCCGGTCGCGCACTCGCCGGCCGCGCAGTCCCCGGCTGCGCGCTCGCCGGCCGCACGCTCGCCGACCCGGTCCACGGCTCTCGGCACGGGCGCCTCGGCCCCGGACACCTCGACCTCTACCACCGGCACTCCCCCTGACTCCCCGGCCTCCGCCTCGCAAGGAGCCTTCCCTGCTCAAGAGAGAGTAAAGACTAGTGCTCAGGCAGGGGCCGACCCATGACCTTCACCGACCGGCCACAACACCGCACCCCCGCCCACCCGTGGCGGCGGGCGGGGTACCGGGGCCCCGGCGGGCGGGCGAGGGGCGGGGTACCGGGGCGCGCGAGCGGGGCGCGGGCGCCTCCGCAGTCGCCCCCCCGCGCCCCGCCGCGCGCCGCCGGGACGGTCAGCCGAGCTGCGGCGCGACGCGGGAGGCGATCAGCTCCAGGTGGTCGAGGTCGTCCAGGTCCAGCATCTGCAGGTAGACCCGCTCGGTGCCGACCTCGGCGTAGCGGCCGATCTTCTCCACCACCTCGTCCGGCGTGCCGGCCAGCCCGTTCGCCTTCAGCTCGTCCACCTCGCGGCCGATCGCCGCCGCCCGGCGGGCCACCTCGGCGTCGTCGCGGCCCACGCAGGCGACCAGGGCGTTGGAGTACACCAGCTCGTCCGGCCGGCGGCCGGCCTGCTCGACGGCGGCCCGGACCCGGCCGAACTGGGCGGCGCTCCCCTCGATCGAAGTGAACGGCAGGTTGAACTCGTCCGCGAAGCGGGCGGCCAGCGCCGGGGTCCTGGTCGGCCCGGTGCCGCCGACCAGGACCGGGATCTTCTCCTGGGCCGGCTTGGGCAGCGCCGGCGAGTCGGTCAGCCGGTAGTACTCGCCCTCGAAGTCGAAGGTGTCGCCGAGCTTGGTGCCCCAGAGCCCGGTGATGATCGCCAGCTGCTCCTCCAGCCGTCCGAACTTCTCCTTGGGGAAGGGGACGCCGTAGGCGGTGTGCTCCTCCTCGTACCAGCCGGCGCCGAGGCCGAACTCGACCCGGCCCCCGCTCATCGCGTCGACTTGGGCGACCTGGATGGCGAGCACGCCGGGCAGCCGGAAGGTGGCGGCGGTCATCAGGGTGCCGAGGCGGATCGTGCTGGTCTCGCGGGCGAGGCCGGCCAGCGTGATCCAGGCGTCGGTGGGGCCGGGCAGGCCGCTCACGCCGCCCATCTTCAGGTAGTGGTCGGAGCGGAAGAAGGCGCTGAAGGCGCCCAGCTCCTCGGCGGTGCGGGCGACGGTGAGCAGCGTGTCGTAGCTCGCGCCCTGCTGGGGTTCGGTGAAGATTCGAAGATCCATAAGGGCCATTCTGGTACAGAGCACCCCCGCACTCCGGGGCGATCCGCCGATCCGGCCGCACCTGCATCGGAACGCCGCCGCGCGGCGGGCGCAGCGCCGGTCGGAACGCCGCCGGCCGGCGTCCGCGCGCCCCCGGGGTGGCCAAGGTCTCAGCACCGATCCGCCGCGGGCTGCCGTGCCCGGCGGGCCGGTCGCCTACCGTGGACGGATGTTCGCCATGCCCGACGAGTTTCGCCGGCGCTCCGCCCAGCAGCCGGCGGGGTGCCCCCTTCCCTGGATCGCCGCCGCCTTCGGCCCGCGGCTCGCCGGGCCTGCCGTCGAGCCCGGCTTCGTCGCGGCGGTGGACCAGCACGCGGCGGCCGTGCGCGAGCTGCTGTACGCCCAGGGGCCCGAGCTGCTCCCCCGCCGTCTGGACCGTACGGAGCTGTCGGACTACGCGCTCGGCCTGCTCGACGCGCTCGCCGAGAGCGGCCGGCTGGACCGGCCGGCGTACGAGTACGCGGTGCACCGGCTCACCGCGGTCTGCTGGCTGGCGCGCGAGCACGGCCTGCTCGCCCCCTAGCCGTCCCCTGTGCCGTCCGTCCCCTGCGCGCCACCCCTGCCGGCTTTCTTGTCGCTTCCTGATCGTCCCCTGGCCATCTCCTGACCGTCGCCGGAACCACCCGGGCGCGGCCGGGGCGCCGCCGCGTACAGTGGCGGTCCACGGACGGAGAGCAGGGCGGGGCGGTAGCGCATGAGCAGGGACGGCGACACGGCGCACACGGTCGGAACCGGCCGCGAGGCCGGCACGGGCGGGCACCGCGCCCTGGTCTGGCGCGAGCTGCCGGAACAGCCGGCGGCCGCCGTCCTCGTCCTGCACGGCGGCGAGGAGCACAGCCTCTCCCGGCCGGGCCCGATCAACCTGCCTGGCCTGCGGATGCAGGGCTTCGTCCGCGCACTGCGCCGCGAGACCGCCAGGGCCGGCGTGGCGATCGGCACCGTCCGCTACCGCCACCGCGGCTGGAACGGCGAGCGCGCCGACGCCGGCCGGGACACCCGCGCCGCCCTCGGCGACCTCGCCGAGGAGCTGGGCCGGGTGCCCACCGTCCTGGTCGGCCACTCGATGGGCGGCCGCGCCGCGCTCTACGCGGCCGGCCACCCGAACGTGACCGGGGTCGTCGCCCTGGCGCCGTGGTGCCCGGCCGAGGACGCCTGCGAGCAGCTCGCCGACCGGGACGTCCTGATGCTGCACGGCGACCGCGACCGGGTGACAGCCCCCGCCGACACGCTCGCCTTCGCCGTCCGCAGCCGCGCCGCCGGGGCCCGGGTCTGCGGATACACGGTGGCCGGCAGCGGCCATGCGCTGCTCCAGCGGATCGGCGACTGGCACCGCGCCACCGCCCGCCTCGGCGCCGGCCTGCTCGGCCTGCGCGACCTCCCCGCCGAGACCGCCGCCGCTCTCGCCCTGCCCGCCGGCTCCGAAGACGCGCTCACCCTCCCGCTCCCGCCCCAGCCCCGCACTCCCGCTCCCCGGCCCACACCCACGACGCTGCCCACCGACGCCTGACCGGGGGGCCACCGCGGTCGGCGCGACCGGCCGCGCCACACGACGACGGCGTGTACCGGTCGGCCACTACCAGGGCACGACGTTCCCCAGGTGGTCGACGAAGTGGAGGCCGGGCTTTCCGCGGTGGCGCTCGATGGTCTCCGCCACCCCGGGGACGCTCTCCTCCACGCTCAGTTCGGCCTCGGGGCCGCCGAGTTCGGTGCGCACCCAGCCCGGGTCCATCAGCAGCAGCGTCCGGGTGTCCGCGGCGTGGCGGGCGGCGTGGCAGCGCATCAGCTGGTTCAGCGCGGACTTGCTGGCCCGGTAGAGGTCCTGCCCGCCGTGGGAGTTGAGGCTGATGCTGCCCTGGTCGGAGGACATCACGCCGATGGTCCCGGTCGGCGCGACCAGCGGGCCGAGGACGTCCACGACGCGCATCGGGCTGAGCGCGTTGGTCACCATGACCTCGGTGAACATGTCCGTCGGGACCTCGCCGATCGGCAGGTCGCCGCGGGTGATGGCGGCGTTGACGAAGAGCAGGTCGAGGGTGCGACCGGCCAATACGTCGCGCAGCGCCGCGGTCTGCCCGGGGTCGGTCATCTCCAGCTGCTCGACGGTCAGCCGGCCTCCGGAGGCGTCGGCCAGGTCGTGGAGGCCGGTGCGCCCGCTGCCGCGGACGGTGCCGATGACGTCCCAGCCGCGGCGGAGGAGTTCGGCGGCGAGCCCGAGGCCCAGGGCCCGGGAGGCGCCGATGACGAGGGCGGTCTTGCGCATGTCGGTCATGATCCGAGTCTCCGGGGCCGTCCGACCGGGCGTCCAATACCCTTCCGGGCGCATTGATACCGTGGGGGCATGGATCTGGACCTGCGGAAGCTCCGCTACTTCACCGCGGTGGCCGAGCACGGGCAATTCGGCCGGGCGGCCCAGGAGTTGTTCATCGCACAACCTGTCCTCAGCCGACAGATCCGGGCGTTCGAGCAGGAGTTGGGCTGCACGCTGTTCACCCGGACCACGCGCAGCGTCGAACTCACTCCGGCCGGGCGGCAGTTGTACGAGGAGGCGCGGCGGATCGCCACCGTGGTGGACACCGCGCTGCAGCGCGTCCAGGAAGCCGCGCGGGGCGAGCAGCGGCTGGTCGTCGCCTTCTCGCCCGGCCTGCAGGCGTCGGAGGCGATCCGGGCGTTCACGGCGCGCCGCCCGGAGGTCGCGGTCGACGTCCTCCCGCTGCGCTGGTGGGAGCAGGACGCGCCGCTGCGCGACGGCCGCGCACACGTGGGCCTCCTGCGGCGCCCCTTCGACGACACGGGGCTGCGCACCGTCCCCATCGGCCGGGAGAGCAAGGTCGCCTGCCTGCCCGTGACGCATCCGCTGGCCCACCGCACCGCCCTCACCACGGCCGACCTCGACGGCGAGCCGATCCTCGACTCCCGGACGCGACGCACCTCCTCACTGGAGGAGAAGTTCGAGCTCATCGCCTCCGGGCAGGGCATCGCCCTGGTCCCGGCGAGCATCTCCGGCCGGTACTCCCGCTCCGACCTGCGCTACCTGCCCGTCACCGACTTCCCGGCCGTCGAGACCTGCCTGGCGGTGCCGGAGCGCGACTGCGCGGACCCGGTACCGGAGTTCCTGGCCGTCGCCACCACCGTGCTGCGCCGTGCCGCGGCGGCGGCACTCCCGGCCTCCGTCTGACCGGCGGTCGGGCGCGGGTCAGCCTCCGGCGGGCGTCCTGGGGAGTGCGCGGTGGGCGAACCAGGCGTCGCGCGCCTGGGCGCGGGTGCCGGTCGGGTTCCGGCGGTGCCAGGCGACGGTGAAGCGGTTGAACTCGAACTGCTCCGCGATCTCGCGCGGCCGGGCCACGTCCGGGCGGGTGGCGTGCCAGTGGGCCACCGCGTCCCCCAGGGTCCGGCCGGCGCCCTGGGCGACGAAGTCGCGCATGAAGGCGTCGAAGTGGAAGCCGGGGCCGATCGCCTCGACGAAGTACGCCCGCAGGACCTGGCTGCACCGCTGGCCGGGCGGGATCACGGTGCCGCCGTCGACGGGCGCCGCCAACTGCGCGGTCGCCGGCCGGCGGGGCGCCGGGGCGGCCGGCAGCGGCAGGCCGTCCAGCGCCGCCGCGAGCCGGGCGGTGAGCGCCGTCTTGCCGCCCGACCGCGCGACGCCCATCGTCCGGGCGAGAGCGGTGAGCTCGTCCAGCGTCCAGTACCAGCGCTGCAGCTCGGCCCCGGTGAGGCCGGCCGTCAGCGGCGGTCTGGATTCGGCGACGCTCGCACCGGCGCTCCGGTTCTCGTTCATGGCCGCCATTCTGCCCGTTCCTGCGGACGGGCCTTCGGGGCCGCGGGCGGGGGGGGGGGGGGGGGGGGCCGCCCCCCCCCCCCCCCCCCCCCCCCCCCCCCCCCCCCCCGCCCCCGCCCCCGCCCCCCCCGGCCCCCCCCCCGTGGGGGGCGGGGCGGGGGGGGGGGGCGGGGGGGGGGCCCCCGCCCGGCCGGGGGGGGGGGGGGGGCGGGGGGGGGGGGGGGGGGGGGGGGGGGGGGGGCCCCCCCCCCGCCGCCCGATCGAGGGCCCTGGCGGTCAGCGGCGGAGCGGGCCCTCGCAGGTGTAGTCGGAGGTGCCGGCCTTGCCGTTGGTCCAGATGTCGACCTTGCCGAAGGTGCAATTCATGTCGTTGAGGTTGTTGGCCCCGGCGACGTCCCGGGTGCGGGTGAGGATGAAGTAGTCGACGGTGTCGCCCATGTCGCGGAACACCTCGTCCGGGTCGGACGGGTCGGCGAGGTTGGCGGTGATCCGGCCGGTGCAGACGAAGCGGCCCGGCTTGCCGGTGGGGTCGCCGGTGTCCTTGCAGTCGGGGGTGGACCAGGTGGCCTTGGCGAAGGCGGCCTGGACGGCGGCGGGGGTGGCGAGGTTGAGCCGGTCGTTGGGGACGAAGGAGGTGGACGGCACGTAGAGGCTGTCGACGTTGCGGATCTGCTCGTCGAGGAAGGCGTTGTACTCGGCCTGGAGGTCGGCGTCGGCGCCGACCCGGTTGCGCCAGGCGTCGAAGCCGGCCGGGTCGTCGGCGCGCAGGTACCCGTACATCTCGCGGAGCAGGGTGGGGTGCTCGATCCAGAGGAACTCGAAGAAGGTGCCGGCGTAGTTGTAGAAGTGGAAGGCCGGGGTGTCCTGGTAGGTGCGGTGGATGAGCTGGCCGACCGTCAGCCGCGGGATGCCCTTGGCCTCGTCGGCGGCGAGCTTGCGCACCAGGGACTTGCGCACCAGGATGCCGTCCTCGCGGGTGGAGCCGTCGAAGAACTCGGCGGTGCCCTCGTCCATCGCGGTGGTCTTGTCGCCCGCGTACCAGCGCGGCTCGTTGAAGTAGCCGGGCACGGCCCAGCGGCCGTTCAGGTAGTGGACGTACTCGTGCCGGAACAGCTCCTCCAGCGTGAGCTGGGAGTCCTGCGGCACGCGGCGCTGGTAGGTGTGGAAGGTGGCGCCGCGCTCGATGTAGACGCCGCCGTTGGCGGTGGAGTAGCCGGTGAGGACGGGGTGGTAGACCTCGTAGTCGGCGCGCGAGGCGTACAGGTGGATGTGCAGGGTGGGGTTGGGGTCGCCGGCGAGCGGCTGGTCGGTGCCCAGGACGCGGAAGAACTGGCTCTTGACCTGCTTGCTCGCGTAGTACATCTGGTCGACGGTGGCCTTGTCGAGGGCGGTGCGGACCTCGATGGCGCCGTTGTCGTAGGTGTAGGTGTTGGGGAAGACGCGCGCCTCCAACTGGCTGATGCAGACGCCGTACTGCTCGCACACGCCGTAGTAGGCGGCCCAGCCGATCAGCTTCGCCCAGGGGTCGGACCACTCGCCGAAGGCGGCCTTGGTGGCGTCCAGGGCGGCGCCCGTGTCGGCGACCACGTCCGCGCGCAGGGCGGCTATCTGGCCGAAGCGGCCGTACTCGGCCATGGCGTCGCGGGCGACCCAGGCGTTCTTGGTGCCCTTGAGGTGCCCGTAGGAGGCGAAGGCGCGGAAGGTGGCGCGGTACTGCGGGTCGGCGGCGACGGCCGCCGTGAACGCCTGGTCCTGGTTGTAGATGCCCAGGTAGTTGAGGTTGAGCGCCTGGAGCGCGGCCTTGCCCCACTCGGGGTTGTCGGCGACGGTGGTGCCGGGGGCGAGCACGGCGAGGATCTGCCGGGCCAGGTCGAGGTTGTGCTGGCGCAGACCGGTACTGCCGGCCGTGATGGCGGCCTCGCGCAGGGTCCGCGCCGCGAGGTCGGTGCGGTCGAACGCGTGCGGGCTGGTGCGGTAGGCGTCGAGGGCACGCTGGACGGCGCTGCTGGTGGCCGGGTCGGTGATGTCGATCTCGGCGTGGGTGAAGTCGTGGTAGGCGGTGGCGTGCAGGAACGTCCACAGCTCGTAGAGGTGCGAGGCGCCGGTGCCGTCGTCGCCGGCGGCGAGGGCGGTGGCCCGGTCGGCGACGGCCTGGACGTGGGCGTCGTCCATGGTGGTGGCGAAGCGGGCGTCCCAGGTCCACAGGAAGGACTTGAGGCAGCCGTCGGCCGTGACGGCGGGGTCGGCGAGGAAGTCGGCCAGCTGGGCCGGGCCGAGGCCGGTCATGCCGTCGAGGGTGCAGGGGACGCCGGCCGCGGTGACGGCGGCGGGCGCCGCGGCGGTGGCGCCGGCGGCCCGGTCGGCCGTCGGGGCGGGGGCGCCCACGTGGTCGGGCAGCAGACCGGGGATCAGCGAGTCGCCGAGCGAGCCACCGCCCGGTGCGGGCGCAGCCGTGCCGGCCCTGGGGGCGGAGTCGCCGAGGTGGTCCACCTCGTCGTAGGCGGTGGTCTGCGGCGCGTCCTGGGCCGGGGCGGGCGCGGCCGCGGCCGGAGCGGGGGCGGCGGCCGGCGCAGCAGCGCGGGGCGTGAGGGCCTGGGCGCTCTGCAGGGCGGGCAGCGTCAGGGTGGCGGCCAGGGTGGCGGCCAGCAGGACTCGGCGCGCGGTACGGCGAGTTGACACCGGTTCTCCTGAAAGTGGGGGGCGGAGGGAGTGGCGCAGAACGGTCGGCGGCGGCCGTGGCCCACCGACCCGGGAAGGGCCGCCCGAGGGGTGGCCGGTGGGGGTGTGTCGTCATCGATGGCGATGCGAGCGGTAACATAGCAATGTGAAATTGCACTAACAAGAGGTTGTGCATGGCCGTCTTTTGGGCCTGCGTCAGGTCCGTCTACGATGGCCGGGAAGACCGTCCACGACCCGTGGCCGGACCAGCGGCAACGAGGCGGGGGGCGAATCGGGAGTGCGACGGCTGGGGGATCTGGAAGCGCAGATCATGGACCGCCTGTGGAGCTGGGGCCGGCCCGCGACCGTGCGCGAGCTCGTCGAGGACCTCAACCGGGAACGCCCCCTGGCGTACACCACGGTGATGACCGTGGCCGACACGCTCCACGGCAAGGGCGTGCTCCGCCGCGAGAAGCAGCGCCGGGCCTGGCTCTACGAGCCCACCCGCAGCCGGGAGTCGTACACCGCGGCGCTCATGCAGGACGCCCTCGGCTCCAGCACCGACCGCTCCAGCGCCCTGGCGCACTTCGTCGAGCAGATCGCCCCGGAGGAGCAGGAGGCACTCCGGCAGGCGCTGCGGTCGCTGACCAGCGGCGACCCGGAGTGATCGGCTCCCTCGTCCTCACCGGGTACGCCGCCGTCCTCGGATGCGCCGTCCCTCCGCTGCTCGCCCGGGCCCGGTGGCCGCTGCGCGCCCCGCGCACGGCGATCCTGCTCTGGCAGGCGCTGATGGCCGCGTTCGTCGTCACCGTCGCACTCGCCTGGTACCACGTGACCGCGTCCGGGCGGCACCTGCACGGGCTGCTCGGGGCCGCCGAGCAGTGGCTGGGCGAACCGCACGCCGCCGGGGGCGCCGAAGGGCTCGGGCTGCTGCTGCCGGTCGGCCTCACCGCGCTCTGGCCGGCGGCCTGGTTCACGGCGGTCACCGTCTCCGCCCGCCGCCGGCGGCGCCGCCACGCCCGACTGGTCGACCTGGTCGGCCGGCCGGTGCCCGACCTGGGCGCCGTCGTCCTGGACCACGACCGCCCGGCCGCCTACTGCCTGCCCGGCCGGCCCGCCCGGGTGGTCCTGACCAGCGCCGCCCTCGACACCCTGACCCCCGACCAGCTGCAGGCCGTCCTGGCCCACGAGCGGGCCCACCTGACCGGCCGCCACCACCTCGCGATGGCCGCCGCCGAGGCCTTCGGCCGCGCCTACCGCGTCCTGCCGCTGGCCCGCGCCGCCCGCGAACACACCGCCGAGCTGGTCGAGATGGCCTGTGACGACCGCGCGCTGCGCACCTCCTCGGCGCGGGCGCTCGCGGACGCGATGTGCGAGGTGGCGACGGGCGCCACCCCGCAGTCGGCCTTCGCGGCCGACGGCGCGGCCGTGCTGGTCCGGCTGAAGCGGCTGCTGCGCCCGGACACCCCGCTCCATCCGGCCGCGCGCTGCGCCGTCCTGCTGCTCGGTGCGGCCGCCGCGGCGCTCCCCTACTTCCTGACCTGCGGGCCGGTGTTCGGCTGAGGCCGCGCGCGCACCGGCCTCAGACCAGCAGGACGCGGTCGCCCTCGGTGATCCGGCCGGGGGCGAGCACCTGGGCGTGCACGCCCGCGCAGGGGTGCGGGCCCATCCCCGGCAGCGGCTCCAGCCGGTTGTGCCGGGCCGGCACCCGCAGTGCCTCCGGGTCCCGCGGCAGCGGGCCGTGGGCGAGGGTGGGCACTGCGCAGCGCGGGGTGGGCACGGTGATCCGCAGGCGCAGCTGCGGTCCGACGGCCAGCTCCCGGCCGATCCAGTCGTTCTCGACGAAGCCGCTGCCGGCGGTGCGGACCACCAGGTTCGGCCGGTAGCGCCGCAGGTCCACCGGGCCGTTCGGGCTCAGCTCGCCGATCCGGTCGAGGGTGGCCGTGGTCAGCAGGTGCAGGGGCGAGTGGTCGAAGAAGGTGCCGGCGGGCAACCGGATGGCGTGCAGCGGGACTTCGGCGTCCGGGCCGCCGCGCAGCACCTCCTCGGGCTCGGCCCGGTCCAGGGTGGCCTCCGCCGGCGGTTCGGCGACCAGCGCGACCGGGCGGCCGACCGCCGCCGACAGGCCCTCGGGGCCGAGCTCGGTGCCGTCCGCGTCGGTGATCCGCACGCCGTCGGCGGTGGTCGCCGCGGTGAGGGCGAGCAGGCGACGCCAGAGGCGCGGGTTCTTGGCGCTGGCGACCCGGCCGGTGTGCGGGTCGAGCAGCGCGTGCCGGCGGTCGCCGTCGATGCCGCGGTCGGTGACGTCGGCGGCGGGCAGGCGCTCGCCGAGCATCGACTTCACGGGGTACCGCCACAGTTCCCCGACCGTGCCGACGGGGATGGCCGTGTCCTTCATCAGGGGTCCGCCTTTCCAGGGACCTTGCGTGGATTGCCCGGGCCTCACCCCGCGACCCTACGCGGGGAAGAGCAGGTCGATCAGCTCGTTCGCCTGTTCGGGGTTGAGCCGTGGGTCGCACAGGGTCCGGTAGCGGTCGGTGAGCGCCGCCTCGGTGCGGACGTTCCCGCCGAGGCATTCGGTGACGTCGGTCGCGGCCGTCTCCAGGTGCAGGCCGCCGGCGTGCCGGCCGCGGCGTTCGAGGATGCGGCGGAAGGCGGCCGCCTCCTCCGCGATCGCCCGCAGGTGCCGGGTCTTGAGGCCGCCGGCCGCGCGCACGGTGTTGCCGTGCATCGGGTCGGTCGTCCACACCACGGGGTGGCCGGCCCGCCGGACGGCGTCGACGAGGTCCGGCATCACCCGGTCCACCTCCGCGCGACCGAACCGCAGGATGAGGGTGAGCCGTCCGGGGATGCGCTCGGGGTCGAGCCGCCGGCAGAGGGCGAGCACGTCGGCGGGGCTCGCGGCCGGCCCGATCTTGCAGGCGACCGGGTTGCGGACGGCGGCCAGCAGCTCGACGTGCGCGGCGTCGGGCTGCCTGGTCCGCTCCCCCACCCAGGGCAGGTGGGTGGAGGCGAGGTACTCGCCGCCGCCGGGGGCGGGGCGCACCAGCGGGCCCTCGTAGTCGACGACCAGCGCCTCGTGGCTGGCCCAGGGCCCGGCCGCGGGCCGACGGGCGTCCGTCCCGGCGCGTTCGCGCCGGATCCGGCGCAGCTGCTCGCACACCCGTGCACCGGCGCGGTGGGCGAGCAGCATCCGCCGGGGGTCGTGCCGGCGGGCCTGCGGGGTGGGCTCCTCGGAGTTGACCAGATGTCCCCGGAAGACCGGGAGTTCGACGCCGCCGTGCAGCTCGGTCGGCGCCGAGCGCGGCTTGGCGAACTGGCCGCCGATGCGGCCGACCCGGACGACCCGCCCGCCCGTCCGGTCGGCGAGCCGGTCGCCGAGCGCGTCCAGGACGGCCAGCCGGGCGGCGAGGTGGCCGGGCGTCTGCTCGGCGAGGCTCTCCGCGCAGTCGCCCACCTGCAGCAGCCACGCCCCGCCGGCGGCGACCTCGGCCAGGCTCCGGTGCAGCTCGGCCGTCTCGGCGAAGAGCACCGGCGGCGCGGCCTGCAGCAGGGCGCGGCGGGTCGGGCGGTAGGCGGTGTGGTCCCGCCAGTCGGGCTGCTGCGCGGCCGGCAGCAGGTCCCAGACCAGCGGTTCGTCGTCGGCGAGAACTCTCGGGCCCTCGGCCGGGAAGGAAGACATCAGCGGTTCTCTCTCCGGTGGATCCGGTGGACTGGTCGGTGGTCCGGGCGGTGCTGCGGCGGTCCGGCCGTCGGGGCGGTGCGGCGCTCCGGCCGGCACGGCCGGGGTGGCGGCCGGCCCGGGCGAGGGGTCCGGGCCGGCCGCCGGCGGGTCACCCGGCCGCTTCGGCCGCCAGGCGGTCCGTCAGCGCCCGCTTGTTCACCTTCCCCACCGTGGTCAGCGGCAGGGCGGCGACGACCACCAGGCGGTCGGGCAGCTTGTAGGTGGCGAGGCCGCGCCCGACCAGGAAGTCGACCGCCTCGGCGAGGCCCAGGCCGATGCCCGGCGCGACGACGAACGCGCAGATCCGCTCGCCGAAGTCGGGGTCGGGCACCGGCACGACGGCCACCTCGCGGACGGCCGGGTGGGCGAGCAGCTCGTTCTCCAGCTCCTCGGCGGCCACCTTCTCGCCGCCCTTGTTGATGACCTCCTTGGTCCGGCCGAGCGCGACCACGTACCCGTCGGGCAGCAGCCGCACCAGGTCGCCGGTGCGGTAGAAGCCGTCCGGGGTGAAGGCCGTGGCGTTGTGGTCCCCCGCCCGGTAGTAGCCGCGCAGGGTGTAGGGACCGCGGGTGAGCAGCTGTCCGGCCTCGCCGGGCGCCACCTCGCGGCCCTCCTCGTCGACCGCCCGGAGCTCGTCGGCCGCCGAGAGCGGCCGGCCCTGGGTGGTGGCGACCAGCTCGTCCGGGTCGTCGAGCCGGGTGAAGTTGAGCAGCCCCTCGCCCATCCCGAAGACCTGCTGCAGCGTGCAGTCCAGGGTGCCGCGCACCCGGCGGGCGGCCTCGGCCGGCAGCTTGGCCCCGCCGACCTGGAGCAGTTCCAGGGTGGCGAGGTCGTCGTCCAGCCACTCCACGGCCTGCATCCAGAGCAGCGCCAGCGGCGGGACGAGGGCCGTGACGGTGACGCCCTCCTGCTCGATCAGCGCGAAGGCGGTGTCCGGGCTCGCGTCGGTAGTGAGGACGATCCGGCCGCCGGCGTGCAGCGTGCCGAGCACCCCGGGGCAGCCGAGCGCGAAGTTGTGCGCGACCGGCAGGGCGGCCAGGTAGACGGTGTCGCGGCCGAGTTCGCAGACCTCGGCGCTGGCCCGGACGTTGTAGGCGTAGTCGGTGTGGGTGCGCGGGATGAGCTTCGGCTGCCCGGTGGTACCGCCGGAGAGCAGGAAGAACGCCACGTCCTCGGCGACCGGGCGGGCCGGGGCCGGCGCGGAGCCGTCCGCCCCGCCGTCCGCCCCGGCGTCGCCGTCCGCCCCGCCCGGCGCGTCCAGGCTCGCCAGCGGGACGAACTCGGCGGCGTCCCCGGCCACCACGACGTGCTCGAGGCCGGGGGCCCGGCGCCGGACCTGGCGGGCCAGCTCGCGGTAGTCGAAGCCGAGGTCCTGGTCGGCGATCACGTACGCGCTCGCCCCGGTCAGTTCGGCCAGTGCGCCGATCTCGTGCTCCCGGTGGGCGGGCAGCGCCAGCACGGGCAGCGCGCCGATCCGGCAGAGCGCGAAGAACACCGGCAGGAACTCGACCACGTTGGGCAGTTGGAGGAGGACGGTGTCGCCCGGCGCGATGCCGAGCCGCCGCAGTCCGCCGGCCAGCCGGTGGGCCCAGCCGTCCAGCTCGCGGTAGCTCACCCGGCGGTCGCCGGCCGTGACGGCCACGGCGTCACCGTAGGCGTCCGCCCAGGTGGTCAGCAGGCCGCCGATGGTGACGTCCTGCCAGTAGCCCTCCTCCCGGTACCGCTGCGCCAGCTCCTCCGGCCACGGCGTGAACCCCGCAAGCATCTTGATTCGGCTCCCTCTGGTCGTCGGGTCGGTCGTCGGGTCGGTCGTCGGTGGCGGGTCAGGCGGCGGGGGCGGACGCCTCGGCCGCCGGGCCGGCGCCGATCACGTGCGGGGCCACGCTGGACAGCTTCTCGCGGGTCTCCTCCAGCTCGCGGGCGGGGACGGAGTCGCCGACGATGCCCGCGCCGGCCCGCAGCCAGGCGCGGCCGTCCTGCTCGTAGAGGGCGCGCAGGACCAGCGCCGCGTCCATCGAGCCGTCGCTGGAGGCGGTCAGGACGGCGCCGGAGTACAGCCCGCGGGCGCTCGGCTCCAGCCGGACGATGCGCTCGTAGGCGGCCTCCTTGGGCACCCCGGAGGCGGTGATCGCCGGGAAGAGCGCGGCCAGGGCGTCCCAGGCGGTCCGGCCGGGGGCGAGCTGCCCGAGCACCCGGGAACCGAGGTGCTGGACGCTGCCGCGGGGCTTGACGGTCATGAAGTCGCCGACCACCACCGAGTCGGGGTCGCAGACGGTGAGCAGCTCCTCGTAGCCCAGCTTCACCGAGATGGCGTGCTCGAAGACCTCCTTGGCGTCGCCGAGCAGCTCCGCGCGGAGACGGGCGTCCTGCTCCGCGCCGAGCCCGAACGCGCGGGTGCCGGCCAGCGGCTGGGTGGAGACGGCACCGTCGTCGTCCACCTCGACCACGGTCTCCGGGCTGAAGCCGGCCGCGCGCCAGCCGCCGAGGTCGAGCAGGAAGGAGCGCGCGGGGGTGTTGCGGCGGCGGCCGTGCACGTAGGTCGCGGGGAGGTCGACCGGCCCGCTGATCGGGACCGGCCGGGAGAGGATCACCTTCTGCAGCTCGCCGCGGCGGATGTCGTCCACGGCGACGGCGACCGACTTCTGGTACATCTCCGCACCGTAGCTGTCGACCGCGACGGGGGCCGGCGTCCCGGCCGGCTCGGCCGGCGGGTTCTCCAGGAATCTGCGGACGTCGTCCGCCGGCAGCTGTCCGGTCGTCCGGACCACGGCCCGGTCGGCGCGCAGCCGGACCTCGGTCTGCGGCACGACCACGTGGAGCAGCGGCGCGCCGGCCGGGATGTCGGCCCGGCGGTGGGCCAGGTAGCTGAGCTCGAAGGCCAGCCAGCCGTAGGCGTTCCAGCCGGCGATCGGGAGGCGCTGCAGGGCCGCGCCGACCTGGGCGAGCGGGCGGTCGCCGAGCGGTTCGACGGTCTCCTCGCCGTCGAAGCGCACCCGGAGCCGGTCGGCGTCGAGGACGAGCTCGGCGAGGGCTCCGCCCGCGTAACACCACTCCTGTTCGCGTTCGTAGACGACGTGGCTGTCGAAGAGCCCCGCGCGGGCGAGCGCGGTGGCGGTGACCAGCGGGTCGAACGGCCCGTCGACGGCCAGGTCCTGGTACCGGTTCATGGTTGCTACCTCGTTTCGGGCGCCCGTGCGGGCGGGTGGGGGCCGCCGGCGCGGGCCGGCGTGGGGCGGTGGCGGGGGCGGTGGCGGTGGGGACGGCAGCGGCCGGGCCGATCGGTGACCCGGGGCAGCCGGTACTGGCCTACCGCCGGAGCGGCAGCAGCCGGCCGGTGACCAGGGCGGCCACCTCCGCCAAGTGGTCCCCGATGAAGAAGTGGCCGCCGGGGAACACCTCGACGGTGCAGTCGCCGGAGGTGTGCTGCCGCCAGTCGCGTGCCTCGTCGACCGTGGTCCGCGGGTCGTCGGCGCCGGTCAGCACGGTGATCGGGCAGCTCGGCTCCGGACCGGAGCGGTGCCGGTAGGTCTCGATCGCCTGGTAGTCGCGGCGGACGGAGGGCAACAGGAGGGCCATGACGTCGCGGTCGTCGAGCAGTTCGGGGGCGGTGCCGCCCAGCTCGCGCAGCTCCGCCAGCAGCGCCTGGTCCGGCTGCCGGTGGACGTTCTCCTCGCGGCGCCGGCAGGGCGCGCGGCGGCCGGAGGTGAAGAGCACGTCGGGCCGGTAGCCGGCCTCGTGCTCCAGGCGCCGGGCCGCCTCGTAGGCCAGGACGGCGCCCATGCTGTGGCCGAGCAGGGCCAGCGGCCGCCCGTCCAGCAGCGGCAGCAGCGCCTCGACGACGCCGTCGGCGAGCTCGGCGATGTCGCCCAGCCCCGGCTCCGCCCGCCGGTCCTGACGCCCCGGGTACTGGACCGCGAGCGTCTCGACCTCGGGGGCGAGCCGCTCGGAGAGCGGGAACCAGAAGCCGGCCGCCCCGCCGGCGTGCGGCAGGCAGACCAGGCGGGCCAGCGCGCCGTCCGCCGGGTGGAAGCGCTTGAGCCAGCGGGAGTCCGCCGCGACCGCCGCGCTCACCGGACGGCCCCGGCGGCGGCCGGTTCGGCGGCGGCGCGTTCGGCGGTGGCCCGGTCCGCAGCAGCCCCGGCCGTCACCTCGGCGGGCAGGTGCCAGCGGTCCTCCGCTGCGCCCAGCCGCTCCAGCAGCTCCCGGTAGGCGCCCAGCATGGCGTCCAGCAGTCCCGCGGGGAACAGCTCGTCCACGGCGTCCCAGGCGAGCTGCACCGAGTCGTCGGTGCGGTACACCTGGTGGTCCAGCCAGACCTGGGGCGTCTGCGAGAGCATCCAGGTGAGCTCGCCGAGCCCGGCCCGGAACGCGGGGGCGACGAAGTCCGAGCCGAGGTTGCAGGCGAACACCACCGGGGCACCGACGCGCCGGCCGCCGTGGGCACGCCGCAGGTCCCGCAGGACGTTCAGCGTCGAGTACTGGGCGTGCGAGGCGTTCCGCTGGACGGAGCGCTGGAGCCCGCGCACCCGCTCGGCGAAAGGCGCGGGCCGGCGCAGGTCCACCGGCAGC
The DNA here is from genome assembly GCF_044747365.1 of Kitasatospora sp. NPDC090091. Lineage (NCBI taxonomy): Bacteria > Bacillati > Actinomycetota > Actinomycetes > Kitasatosporales > Streptomycetaceae > Kitasatospora > Kitasatospora sp. NPDC090091. The sequence goes on along the minus strand of NZ_JBIVDY010000020.1, from coordinate 109,822 downwards.
AGCACCAGGTTGGTGAAGTCGGCGATCATGCCGGCCACCGCCGGGTCGAGCGGCTGCCGGTCGAAGAGCGGCACGTTGAGCAGGAAGGCGGGCTCCTCGCTCCAGGCGCCCAGGACCTCGGCGTAGGCGGTGGCGAGCACCATCGCGGTGGTGAGGCCGTGCTCGCGGGCCCGGGCGGTGATGCGCTGCCACTCCTGCGCCCCGAGCACGAAGCTGCGGCGGGAGAAGCGCGTCCGCCCGAGCTCCCCGGGGCGCTTGGCCAGCGGCAACTGCGGCCCGTCGGTGGGGAGTTCTGGCAGCAGCTCCTTCCAGTACCGCTGGGCCGCGGCGAGCGGACTGCCGGGGTCGGCAGGGCTGCCGGCCGCGGCCCGGTAGTCCGCCAGGTACTGCGCGAAGCCGTAGTCGCCCGCCGGGGCGAGCCGCTCCGGGGCTCCGTAGGCGGTGGCGAGGTCGGCGAGCAGCACCTCGATGCTGGCGACGTCGGCGACCAGGAGGTCGATGTTGAGGTGGATCCTGGTCCGGCCGCCGGGCAGCAGCGAGAGCTGGACGTCGAACACCTCGCCGGCGGCGACGTCGAGCCGGCGGTGCGACAGCCCGGCCCGCACCGCCGCGAGGCCCTGCTCCGCAGCGGCGCCCGCCGGGTCGGCGGCGTCGGTCGCGTCGGCGGCGGCGCTCGGGCGGCCGGCGGCGCTCGGGTCGCCGGCCGCCGTGAGGTCGTGCACGGTGAGGCCCGGCCACGGACTGCGGTCGAGGATCTGCTGGCGCCCGTCGTCGAGGAACGTCGCCCGCAGCATGCCGTGCCGCGCGGCGACCTGACGGACCGCCGCCTCCAGCCGGCCCGGCTCGACTGCACGGCCGTCGAACTCCAGGTAGGCGTGGCAGCCCACGCCGCCGAGGGCCATGTCGTCGCCGCGGCCGATCCAGTACGCCCGCTGGACCGGGGTGAGGTCGAAGGGCGCGCCGGTCTCGACCGGCGGCCGGACCGCCGCGGTGGCCCCGGGGGCGGCGGCCACCGCGGCGGGGACGGTGAGGAGCCGGTGCCAGTGCTCCACGGTCGGCGTCTCGGCCAGCTTCTGGAAGCTGACGTCCGCACCGGTGCGGCGCCAGCCGCCCGCCAGGCGCATCATCCGGATGGAGTCCATGCCGTGGCGGATCAGGTTGTCGGCGTCGCCGATCGTGCCGGGCTCGACCTGGAGCAGCCCCGCCACGGCCTGCCGGACGTCCTCCAGCGACAGCTCCGCGGCGGGGGTGCGGGGGGTTCTTCCGCTCATCGCGCTCACACCCGGCCGAGGTAGCTGGTGGACGGCCCGTTCAGGCCGGTGAGGATGCGCTGCAGGTTCTCGACCAGTGCGCGCTCGGCGATCGGGTCGATGATCGCGGCGAGGCTGGCCATGCCCAGGTCGAACTCGGCCTCGAAGCGGATGACCACGCCGCCGTCCCGCTCCTCCACCCGCCAGGTGCCGTCGAAGGACTCGAAGTCCCCGGTGGTCTGGGCGAAGGTGATGGTCCGGGCGGCCCGGTCGATCACCTCGTTCTCGCTCCAGCGCAGGATGCCGTTGCGGAAGTTGACGGCCCATGCGGAGTCGATCACGCCGTCCGCGCGCTCGGTGACGCGGACCTCGCGGACGGCGTCGGTGAACTCGGGGTAGCGCTCGAAGTCGGCGAGCCGGGCGAAGACGGTGTCGGCGTCGGCGTCGGAGACCAGGGCCTCCAGGGTGACCTGTCGCGTCACAGCGATCCTTCCAGGGTGGTGGCCGCGTCGTCGAAGGCGGTGAAGAGCCAGTCGACGTCGCTCTGGGTGAGTACGGCGGGCGGGGTGAAGCGGATCACCCGGTGGGCGTTGAGGCTGTGGTTGACCAGGACGCCGCGGTCCTGGAGTTCGAGGACGAAGGAGCCCGCGGTGTGCTCGTCCCGGAACTCGGCGCCGATCAGCAGCCCCGCGCCGCGGACCTCGGTGACCAGCCCGGGGCAGCGCTCGGCGGCGATCCGGGCCAGGCCGTCCAGCAGGGTGCGGCCGAGCGTGTCGGCGCGCTCGACCATGCCCTCGGTGCGGATCGTGCCGACGGCGGCGCGGGCGGCGGCCATCGCGATCGGCGAGGCCGCGAAGGTGGAGGTGTGCAGGAACGGGTCCCGGTTGAACGGCTCGTAGGCGGCGTCGGTGGCCACCATGGCCGCGACCGGCACCACCCCGCCGCTCAGCCCCTTGCCGACCAGCAGCACGTCGGGGGCGATCTGCTCCCGGTCGGCGCCCCACCAGGTGCCCAGCCGGCCCAGGCCGGTCTGGATCTCGTCCAGGACCAGCAGCGCCCCGCGTTCGGTGCAGAGCCGCCGGACCTCGGTGAGGTAGCCGGCCGGCGGGACGACCACGCCGCCCTCGCCCTGGACGGGTTCGAGGACGACGCAGGTGTCCGCGTCGACGGCGTCGGCGAGCGCGGCCACGTCGCCGTAGGGCACGTGCGCGACGTCCGGCAGCAGCGGCCGGAACGGCTCCTGGTAGAGCTCCTTGGCGGTGAGCGAGAGCGCCCCCATGGTCTTCCCGTGGAAGCCGCCCCGGGCCGAGACCAGCCGGCGCTTGCCGAGCGCCCGCGCCAGTTTGACGGCCGCCTCGACCGCCTCGGCACCGGAGTTGACGAAGTGGACCCGGTCGAGCCCGGCGGGCGTGACGCCGGCGAGGGCCGCCGCCGCGAGCGCCGCGGTGGGCTCCAGCAGCAGCCTCGTCGACATCGGGTGGGTGCGGACCTGCGTCACCACGGCCTCGACGACGGCCGGGTGGGTGTGCCCGACGAGGAACACCCCGTACCCGCCGCAGTCGAGGAAGCGGCGGCCGTCGGCGCCGTACACGTAGGCGCCGTGCGAGGAGAGTTCGAGGTCCCCGCCGGTCAGCTCGGCCAGGCTGGCCCGGCCCCGGCTGAGGTGGCGGCGGTAGAGCTCGGGGATGGCCGGCTCCGGCCACCCGGTCTGCACGGTCATGCCGCCACCTCGCTCGGCCGGACCAGGCCCTTCTCCTGCGCGTAGTGGCGCATCGAGGCGGTGAAGGCGTCCTCCAGGCGCTCGGCGGAGAGCCGGTCGACACCGGGGGCGTGGTGGTAGGTGCTGGCGAAGGGCTCCACCGTGTCGAACAGCGCCGTCATCGCGAGCATGTCGTCGACCCGGCGCCGACCGCTGCGCGGCAGGGCGTCGAGGAAGACCGGCCGGATCAGCCGGTCCACCATGTCCGGCTCGACGAAGCGCGGCCGCTCCGGCTCCAGGCCGAGGCTGCGGCCGAGCTCCAGGCCCAGCTCGACGACGCGCTGCGCGGTCGGGGCGTCCGCGCCCCCGGTGACCCAGTACTCGCCGCCGGTCGTCCCGGCCCGCACCAGGGCGGCGATCACGCCGGCGACCAGGTCCTGCGGGACGAAGTCGATCCGGTTGCCGGGGTCGAGCGGCAGCATCGGGAGGGCGCCCTTCAGCAGCGCTCCGGCGATCGCGTGCAGGCCCTGGAACTGGGAGATCCGGCCGGTGACCGAGTCGCCGATCACCACCGAGGGCCGGATGACGTTCACGGCCGCGCCGGAGTCCAGCAGCGCCTGCTCCGCGCGGCGCTTGGTGTCCAGGTAGACCTCGGGCCGGGCCGTGCTGCCGCCGTCCCGGGCGAGGTCGCGGCGGGTCACGAAGGCGGTGCTGACGTGGTGCAGCACCGCCCCCGCCCGCTGGGCGAAGGCCAGGACGCGCGCGGTGCCGCGGACGTTGAGGTCCTCGGTCAGCCGCTCGTCGACGCCGAAGCCGGTGACGGCCGCGCAGTGCACCACCGCGTCGACCCGGTCGGCGAGCTCATCGTGGGCCGCCCGCCCCAGGCCGAAGTACGGGCGGGTCAGGTCGCCGGCGACGCCGACCGCGTGCGGGGCGTCCACCGGCTTCCGGTGGGTGAGGCAGACGACGGTGTGGTCGGCGAGCCGCTCCAGCACCGCCCGGCCGACGACGCCGCTCGCCCCGGTGAGCAGGACGGTCCCGCGGGGCTTCACAGTGACACTCATGACCGCTCTCTCAGCCGACGCGCAGCGGGCGGCCGGCGAAGTGCTCGCACAGCTGCTCGGACATGTGGGTACGGGACGGCGGGTGGAACATCAGGCCCGCACAGGCGGCCGAGAGGTAGGCCGCGTCGCTCGAACCGATGTAGGCCATCCCGCCGAGCAACTCGACGGCGCGGCGGTTGATCCGCCCGATGGCGTCCTGCACGGCGTAGCGGACGCAGAGCACCTCGGCCAGCATCTCCTCGCCCTGCTCGCCGGCGTCCTTGGCGCGGGCGACGCCCTCCAGCATCGCCATCGCGGACTCGGCCTCGATGACGAGGGCGGCGCGCTCGACGGCATCGGCCCGGCCGACCGCCAGCACCTGCTCGACCAAGGCGCAGGCCGCGCCCAGGTAGGAGGCGGTGACGAGCAGTTCGAACCAGATGAACCCGCTGGTCTGCAGCTGGTCGGGCCGCTGGGCGTCGATGCTGTCGGTCATCACGACGAGGCGCTTGGGCACCTCGACGTCCTTGAGGACGACCTCGTCGCTCTCCGCGCCGGCCAGCACGAAGTTGCTCCAGAACGGCCTGATCTCCAGGCCGGGGCTGTCCGAGGGGATGACGACGACGGCCATCCGCTCGCGGCCGTCCTCGTCGGTGACCGCGACCGAGGCGGTGAGCAGGTCCATCGAACGGGACAGCGAGCAGGGCTTCTTGGCGCCGGTCACGACGAGGTTGCCGTCACGCCACTCGCCGCGCAGGTTGGGGGCGAGGATGGACGCCCCGGTGCGGCCCTCGGCGAAGCCGGAGGCGAGCAGCAGGTTCCCGGCGGCGATGCCCTCCAGCAGCATCCACTCGAAACCGTCGCCGAGGCTGGCCTCGGCCAGGCTGGCCACCGAGAAGTGGTGCATGGTCGAGGCGACGCCGAGCGACGGCGAGCGCGTTCCGATCGCCCGCATGACCCGGGTCGCCTCCAGGGCGGTGGCGCCGGCGCCGCCCTGTTCGGCGGGGATCAGCAGGTTGGGTCCGCCCGACGCCTTGAAGAGGGCGAGGGCGGGGTTGCCGGGCCGCTCCAGCTCGGCGAGCGGGACGGCGGCGAGCCGGCCGTCCAGGCCCGGCATGAACTTCTCCAGCGTCTGGCGCTCGGTTTCCAGGAACCGCATGGTCGAACTCCCCCGTTGCCTGTGCGTGTGAAGGTGGATCTCGAAGTGGACCCGAAGGTGGATCCGGAGATGCTGAAAGTGCTCAAGGCGCTGAACGTGCTGACGTGCTGACGTGCTGAAGGCGGGCCGGGCCGGTCCGTGGACGTGGTGGTGCCGCGCCCTCGGGGCGCGCCCGACCGCCGGCCCCGCCCGACCGCCGGTGCGCCGGACCGGCCCCTGCCGGCCCCGGCGGCCGGCTACCGCCCGGTGGGCCGCGGGCCAGCGGACCAGGCCGCGACCCGCCGGGCGATCGCCGCGGGCCGGTCGCCGGCGACGATCGAGTAGTGGTCCTCCGGCCAGACCTCGACGTCGAGGCCGGGGCAGAGGTCGCGCCAGGCCGGCACGGGGTCGGCCCGGTCCACGGCGCCGGCCACCAGCAGCAGCGTCGGCAGGTCGGACTTCTCCGGCCGGTAGGCGCCCAGGGCCGCCAGGTTGTGCGCGTGGACGCGCATCAGCAGGTCGTACTGCTGCTCGTCGGTGCCCTCCGGCAGCCAGCCGTGGTCGGCCGCCAGCCGCGCCGCGGCCGTGGCCCGGATGCCAGCCGGGGCGTCCAGGACGCCCGTCCGCACCTCCGCCGGCAGGTGACCACCCGCCAGGTCGGTGAGGAACTCCAGGTGGCCGTCGGCCTCCGTGGCGGTCGGCCGGACCTCGGTGAGGTCGCTGTCGATCATGAAGACCCGGGCCCGGTGGCCGCGCTCGGCCAGCTGCCGGCCGACCTCGTGGGCGAGCACGCCGCCCATCGACCAGCCGCCCAGCAGGTACGGCCCCTCGGGCGCCACCTGCTGCAGCTCCTCGCGGTAGGCCGTGGCCATCGCCACCAGGTCCGTCTCCGGGGCGGCGGTCGTGCCCTCGGCCAGCGCCCGGCTCTGGAAGGCGTGGACGGGACCGGCCCAGGCGCGGGCCAACGCCGGGTAGCTGCTCACCGAACCGCCCACCGGGTGGAACAGGAACAGCTCCGGGGCCCCGCCGTCCGGTTCGGCCGACCCACCGGCCAGGGTGACGCGGCAGCCGGCGGCGCGCTCCTGCGCCGCGATCCGCCCGGCCAGCGCCCGCACGGTCGGTGCCTCGAAGACCTGGCCGAACTGGAGCTCGACGCCCAGCTCGGCCCGGATCCGGTTGATCAGCCGCAGCGCGAGCAGCGAGTTGCCGCCGAGCGCGAAGAAGTCGCCGTCCGGCTCGACCGCCGGCAGTTCGAGCAGCTCGGCCCAGATCGCTTGCAGCCGTCCGGTCAGCCCGGCCGGCCCGGCGTCGCCCTCCCCCGCGGCGCCGACCGCCTCGGCCGGGGCGGCCTCGGGCGCGGCCAGGCCTGCCAGCGCGCCGGCCACGTCCACCTTGCCGTTGGACGTCAGCGGGAGCCGCTCCAGCAGCTCGATCCGCCCGGGCACCAGGTAGTGCGGCAGGCGCGAACGCAGGTGGTCGAGCAGGGCCTGCCGCGCCAGCGGCGCGCCCTCGCGCGGGACCACCAGCGCCACCAGGCGCCGCTGCCCGCCCGCGGCGGCCTCGCCGCTGACCGCGCAGTCCCGCACCGCCGGGAGCTCCCGGATCGCCGCCTCGACCTCGCCGGGCTCGACCCGGAAGCCCTGGATCTTGAGCTGGCGGTCCTCCCGGCCGAGGAACTCGATGGTGCCGTCCGGCCAGTAGCAGCCGAGGTCACCGGTGGTGTACAGCCGCTCGTCCGTCCGCGGGTGCCGGACGAACCGCTCGTCGGTGCGCGCGGCGTCCCGCCAGTAGCCGCGGGCGAGGCCGGCGCCGCCGATGTGGATCCGGCCGACCGCCCACGGCGGGCGGAGCTCCATCCGGTGGTCGAGCACCGTCATGGTCTGGTTGGTCAGCGGAACGCCGTAGGGGACGCTGCGCCAGGCGGGGTCCGTCCGGTCGACCTCGTGGATGTTCGACCAGATGGCGGCCTCGGTCGCCCCGCCCATCGCGATCACCCGGGCGGCCGGCCAGGTCGAGCGCAGCCGGTCCGGCAGGTCGGTCGGGATCCAGTCACCGCTCATCAGGAAGGCCCGGACCGGCGGGACGCCGGCCTCCGGCCGCTGCCCGACGACCTCGGCCAGCATCTGGGCCAGGGCGGGCACCGAGTTCCACACCGTCGCGCCGTGCCGGACGGCGGTCGCCGCCCAGCCCAGCGGGTCGGGGCGGCGGCTCGCCGCCGGGAGCACCAGCGCGGCGCCCGCGGCGAGCGTGCCGAAGACGTCCCAGACGGAGAGGTCGAAGCTGAGCGAGGAGATCCCGAACACCCGGTCGTCGGCCGTGAGTCCGACCCGCCGGTTGATGTCGGTGACCGTGTTGACGGCTGCGGCGTGGTCGATCATCACGCCCTTGGGCTGCCCGGTCGAGCCGGAGGTGTGGATGACGTAGGCGAGGTCGGCCGGGTCGCCCACCCGGGCGCAGGTCCGCCCGGCGTCGGGCTCCGCCCGGTCGGCGGCGAGCAGCGGACGGGTGCCGAGCGCGCCGATCCGCTCCTCGGCCGCGGACTGCACCAGGGCGACCCGCGCGGAGCAGCCGTCGAGCAGCCGGGCGATCCGCTCGTCCGGCAGGGCGGCGTCGACCGGGCAGTAGGCCGCACCGGCCCGCAGCACCCCGAGGACGGCGACCACCTGCTCCCAGCCCTTGGTCATGACGACGGGGACGACGTCGCCCCGGCCCACGCCGTGGGCGCCCAGCCAGCAGGCGACCGCACGCGAGCGGGCCTCCAGCTCGCCGTAGCTCAGCACCTTGTCGGCGGCCAGTACCGCGATGACGCCCGGTCGGCGGGCGGCCTGTCGCAGGAAGCCGTCCTCCAGCCGCTCGGCCGGCACGGGACCGGCGGGCGCGTTCAGCTCGGCGATCTTGGCCCGGTGGGCGGCCGGGACCGGGTCCGGCCGGGCCGCGGCCCCGTCGGGCCCGGCCAGCTCGTCCAGCATCCGCCCGTACGCGCGGAACATCAGCTCGGGCAGGCCCGGCGGGAAGGATTCGTCGACCACGTCCCACACGCAGTCGACGCCGCCGTCCGGCCCGTCGTGGAGCTGATTGTCCACCAGCACCTGGGGGGTGCGCAGATCGCTGGCCACCTCGCGGCAGGCCAGCCGGTCCCGGCCGTCCACCGGAGTCGGAGCGGTCGCGCCGCCGGCCTTCAGCATGCTGGTGAAGACGTACGGCAGGGCGGCGCGGGAGGTCCAGCCGCGCCGGGCGGCCAGCTCGCGGGTGATCCGCACCCCGGCCACGTCGGCGTTCTGGAGGTCCTGCCAGATCCGGCGCTGCAGCAGCCGGGCACGCTCCCAGAAGTCGTCGGACCCTCGCAGGTCCACTTCCAGCGGGAGGGTGGCACCGAACTGGCCGACCACGCCCGCCATGTGCGGGCGGGTGGTGGCCCAGTTCTGGTGCAGCAGGTTCAGGCTGAAGTGCGGTGCCTCGGCCCACGCGCCGAGCACCTCGGCGAACACGTGGCAGAGCGCGGTGGTCGGCAGCACCCGGTGGTGGCGGAAGGCGGCGGAGAGCCGCTGCCACTGCGTACGGGTGAGCCGGTGCGTGCGGCGGGTGAACCGCACCTCGGCGATCGCGGCCGGCTGGACGGCCAGCGGCAGCCGGGGCGCGTCCGGCAGGTCGTCGAGCCGCTGCTCCCAGTACCGCCACTGCTCCCGGTAGCCGGGCGTGTCCTCGTTCGCGAGCAGCTCCAGCCGGCAGTCGCGGTAGGTCGCCCCGGGCTCGGGCAGCTCGGCGTCGGGGTCGTGGTACAGGGCCCGCCACTCGTCCATGACCTGGCGGATGCCCCGGCCGTCGAGCAGCAGCAGGCTCATCGCCAGGTGCACCCGGACCCGGTGCGGCCGCAGCCGGTTCACCCTGATCTCGAAGAGCTGCCGGCCGGTGGGGGCGACGCCCTCGCGGCACATGGTCTCCCTGGTCCGGGCGAGCGCGGCCCGGCGGGCGTCCTCGTCGAGGCCGCCGAGGTCGGTCACCGCGAGGCGGACCGGCGGGGCCTGCTCCTCCGGGAGCACCCGCTGGGTGCCGCCCTCGTCGACGACGGTGCGCAGGTGGGCGTGCCGGCGCACCAGCTGCCGGAGCGCCCGCTCGGCGCGGGCCAGGTCGGCGCCGACCAGGTCCAGTTCGACGTAGTAGGCGGGCCTGAAGCCGCCGAGCTCGACCAGTCGGGAGCTGCCGACGAGGTAGGCCTCCTGCAGCGGCGTCAGGGGGAAGGGGTCGTGGGCGGTCACCGGGCGGCCTCCGGCCGGTCGGCCAGCACCGCGGCGAGTTCGGCGATCGTCGGCGCCTGGAACAGCATGTCGACGGCCTCGTCGCCGGACTGGGTGAGGCCGAGCTCGGCGCGCAGCCGGCCGATGATGCGCACGGCGTGCAGCGAGTCGCCGCCGAGGTCGAAGAAGTTGTCCGCCACGCCGAAGTCGTTCCGGCCCAGCGCCTCGCTCCAGATCTCGAACAGCCGCTGCTCCAGCACCGACTGCGGCGAGGCCCGCTCCTCGGGCGCGCTCTCGCGCCACGGCGAGGGCAGGGCGGAGCGGTCGACCTTGCCGTTGGCGCTCAGCGGCAGCTCGTCGAGGACGAGGTAGTGGTGCGGGAGCATGTAGTCGGGCAGCAGCTCGCCGAGCTCCCGGTGCAGGGCGGTGGTGTCGAGTGCCGCGCGGCCCGAGGGGGCGCCGGCGATCAGCACGTGCTGGGCCAGGGCGTCCACGGCCGGTGCGCCCTCCGGGACGGAGGCGGCCCGGGCGAAGCCCGCGGCCGCCAGCTGCTCCTGCCACTCGGGCACGGACAGCAGGGTGGCCTCGCGCTGGTCCTGGTAGTTCCCGAAGCCTTCGAGGAAGGCGAAGCTGATCATGTTCAGCGGGGAGTTGACGGTGCCTTCGATCATCACCAGCAGTCCGCCGGGGGCGAGCAGGCCGCGGACGCTGCGCAGGGTCCGGCCGAGGTCCTTGGCGTCGTGCAGGACGTTGGCGCCGATGACGACGTCGGCGCAGCCGGGGGCGAGCCCGTGCGCGGCCGGGTCGCCGTCGATGTCGAAGAGGCCGTAGTCGACGAAGGGGTAGGCGTCGGCGTAGCGCTGCCGGGCGGGCGCGGTGAAGGCGGTCGAGATGTCGGTGAAGCGGTACCGGACCCGGTCGGCGGGCAGGGCGGGCAGCACCTGGTCGCAGGTCGCACCGGTGCCGGCGCCGACTTCGAGGATCCGGACCGTGCGGTCGGCCGGGGCCTGGTCGACGAAGGCGCGGACCGCCGCGGCGGCGACCAGGTTCTGCAGCCGGGCGGCCGGGTTGCCCGCGTACAGCGCCCGGGTGACCTTCCAGTCCCCGTCGGGCAGGAGCAGCTGGAGCGGGCGGACCTGCCCCTGGAGCATCGCGAGCTGCTGGTCGATGCAGGCGGTGAAGTAGTCCAGCAGGACGCGGTCGGTGCCGGTGGCGGTGAGGGCGCCGAGGGCGGCCTTGATCTCCGCGTCCAGGGCGTCGGCGTCGAGGGGCTGCTCGGTGCGGTACTCGCCGGGCGTCCCGGTGGCGGTGAGCAGCCGTTCGGCGGCGAGGACGGCCAGCCACTGGTGGATCAGCCCGCGGTAGAGGGGGCGGACGCCACCGGCGGCGACGATCGTGTCGGCCGTGGCGCTGCCGCCGGCGGTGGTGAGGGCGCCGAGCCGGGCCAGGTTGCGCGCCATCACGGCGGGGGCCAGCGCCTCCAGCCGGTGCCAGAGGTCGCGGAAGTCGGCGACGGCGGGGGCGAGTTCGGCGGCGGCGCGCTGCACCTCGGCCTGACCGGCCGCCAGCACCCGGGCGTGGACGGCCTCGGCGTCCCGGGCCGGCACCGCCTCGGCGGCGTCCTCGGGCAGCAGGTGGGCGACGAGCTGGCGGCGGTCGGTGGCGGGGTTGGTGTCGACGGTGACGATGGCCTCGCCGACCCCGGGCCGGCGGCGCAGCACCGCGGCGATCTCGTCGAGCTCGATCCGGTAGCCGTTGAGCTTGACCTGGGTGTCGTCGCGGCCGAGGAACTCGATGTCGCCGCCGGGCAGGTAGCGGCCGAGGTCGCCGGTGCGGTAGAGGCGCTCCCCGGTCACGGGGTGGTCGACGAAGCGCTCGGCGGTCCGGGCCTCGTCGGCCCAGTAGCCCTTGGCGACGCCGATGCCGCCGATGAGGATCTCGCCGGTCGTCCAGACCGGGCACGGGTCGAGCCGGTGGTCGAGCACGTGCATGGTCTGGTTGGCGAGCGGCTTGCCGTAGGGGATGCGGCTCCAGTGCGGGGGCACCTCGCCGACGGGGAAGGAGATGGACCAGATGGACGCCTCGGTGGCGCCGCCGAGGCTGATCACCCGGGCACCGGGGTGGGCGGCGCGGATCGCGTCCGGCAGCGAGACGGGTATCCAGTCGCCGCTGAGCATGACCACCCGGACGGTGGAGGCGGCGCCGGACGGGGCGCCGGCCGGGTTGTCCAGCCAGAGGCGCATCAGCGCGGGGACGGAGTTCCAGACGGTGACGCCGTGTTCGGCGACGAGCGCGCTCCAGTGCTCGGGGTCGTGGGCGCGGCCGGGGGCGGGCATCACCACGGCGGCGCCGGCGGCGAGGGTGCCGAAGACGTCGTAGACCGAGAGGTCGAAGCTGAGCGAGGAGAGCGCGAGCACGCGGTCGTCCGGGCCGATGCCGAAGCGCCGGTTGATGTCCTGGACGGTGTTGGCCGCCCCGCGGTGGTCGATCACCACGCCCTTGGGCCGGCCGGTGGAGCCGGAGGTGAAGATGACGTACGCCAGGTCCTCCGGGGCGGGGGCGGTGGCGAGGGGTTCGGCGCTCGCGCCGCACACCTCGGCGTCGTCGGGCGTGACCAGGGTGAGGCCGGCGGGCCACTCGGCCGTGTCGCGCAGGCGCGGTGTGGTGACGACGATCCGCACGCCGCCCTGCGCCAGGACCTGGGCCCGGCGGGCGGCCGGCCATGCCGGGTCGACCGGCAGGTAGGCGGCGCCGGAGAGGGTGACGCCGAGGACGGCGGGCACCTGGGCGCGGCCCTTGTCGACGACGACGCCGACGAGGGTGCCGGGGGTGGCGCCGAGGTCGGTGAGGCGGCGGGCGAGGCGCCGGGCGTCGGCCACCACCTCGCGGTAGCTGAGGCGGCCGTCCTCGGCGATGACGGCGACGGCGTCGGGACGCTCGGCGGCACGGGTCTCGACAAGCCGGCAGAGGGTGGTGACGGGCAGGTCGGCCGCGGTGGCGTTGGCGCTCTCGCGCTCCGCGCGCTGCCAGGCCGGCAGTGCGGTGAGCCGGGCCCGGGTGTCCCAGGCCTGCGCCCCGGCCGCCAGCCGCTCCAGGGCGTCGGCGGTGACGGCGGCGAGGTCCGCGGTCAGGCCCTCGGGCAGCAGCCCGTCCGGGGCGGTCCAGGTGAGGGCGAGCCCGCCCTCCTGCTCGACGGCGGAGTAGCCGGGACATCGGGCCGGCTCCTGCTCGGCGGGCGCGTCGCCGGCCGGCTCCTGGGCGAGCTGCTGCTGGACTCGCTCGGCGCGGGCGGCGAAGGAGTCCTCGGGGAGGACGTCGAAGGCGAGCGTGCGGGCCGTGCCCCGGCCTGGCAGGGCGAGGTCGAGGCTGAAGTCGGGCTGCTTGGACCACTGGCGCAGCACGTCCGCGCCGACCGTGAGCAGGACGGCCGCGGGGGTGAGCCCGCGGAGCTCCGCCTCGGCGCGGACGGCCGTCCAGGCCGCCGCACCGAGGCGCTGCTGCCGGACGGTGGAGCCGCCGGCCGGCTGCTGCCCCGCGGGGGTCGCGGTGGGCAGGTCCGGCGCCGACGGGCCTGCCGGGAAACGCAGCTCGATTCCCTCGGCAGGCATTTCTCTGAGCACGTCCAGCAGCATTTCGAAATCTCCCCGTTGCGACATCTTCGAAGTATTCACATTCGATTCCCGGGCGGTGGATCCAGGCCCGGGACATTCGCCTCCGGGACCTTACAAGAAGGCCCGGTCGACGTCAAACTACTTGGCGCTTCGCACAGTTGCCGGACCGTCTTCGACGGACTCCTCCGGAGGATTCGCGGATTCCCGCCGAACGAGCGGCGCAGCGGTCGCCGGAAATGCGCCGGCGGGCTCGTCGGCGTACTCCCGCAGGCCGATCCGGTCGTGCAGCCGGCGCAGCAGGGGCGGCGCCCACCAGTTCGCCCGCCCGGCCAGCCGCATGAAGGCGGGCACCAGCAGGCCGCGGACCAGCGTGGCGTCCACCACGACCGCCAAGGCCAGGCCCACGCCGAGGAGTTTGAGCAGGGTGAGCCCGGAGGAGGCGAAGGTGACGAAGACCGTTCCGATCAGCACCGCGCCCGCGGTCATCACCCGCCCGGTCCGCTCCAGGCCGAGCGCGACGGACTGCGCGTTGTCCCCGCTGCGGAGGAATTCCTCCCGAATCCTGGAAAGCAGGAACACCTCGTAGTCCATGGACAGTCCGAACGCGATGCAGAACATCAGGACCGGCATTGTCGCATCGATCATCCCGGTCGTGATGAAATCCCCGACCAGCCATTTCAGATGGCCGTCCTGGAAGACGTAGACCATCGATCCGAAGGTGGCGGTGAGGCTCAGCAGATTCAGGACGATCGCCTTCACCGGGATGAGCAGGCTGCCGGTGAAGAGGAAGAGCAGGGCGAAGGTCATCACCGCGATCAGACCCAGCGCCAACGGCAGTTTCCCGCCGGTGGCGTGCGTGGTGTCGACGAGTTGCGCGGCCTGCCCGCCGACCTGCACCGGGCCGGGCGCCCCGTCGGCGGACCGGACGGCCGCCACCAGTGCGCGTCCCTCCGGCGAGTACGGCTCCACCGAGGAGACGACCGACAGCCGGCTGCCCGCGGCGGCGGTGAAGCGCTCGGCCGCCGGCGCCGGCGGCGCGACCTGCCGGCCGGCCGCGTAGGACCCGGTGAGGGCGTCCACCCGCTGCACGCCCGGCACCGTCGAGAGCCGCTCCGCGTACCCGGGGAGCAGCCGCTGCGCGTCGGCCCCGGCCACCCCCTTCACGACGACCGGGATCGGGTTGGTCTCCCCCAGGTCGTAGTTGTCCCGCAGGTACTGCGCCGACTGGCGGGCCGGCGAGGAGGCCGGCAGGACCCGGTCGTCCGCGAGGCTGAACGACGCGGACAGGAACGGGCTGCCCAGCAGCAGGAGCAGACCGACGATCACGGTCACGATCGGGACGGGGCGCCGCATCACGCCCAGCGCCAGCCGCTGCCAGAACCCGCTCGGCGTGCGGCGCCGGAACCTGGCGAACAGGTCGAGGCTGTTCACCCGGTGGCCGAGCACCGCCAGCAGCGCGGGCAGCGCGACCACCGAGGTCAGCGCCGCAACCAGCACGACGGCGATGCCGCCGTAGGCGATCGAGCGGAAGAAGTACATCGGGAAGACCAGCAGCGCCGCGAGCGAGAGAGCGACCGTGACGCCGGAGAAGAGCACGGTCAGACCCGCCGTGCGGACGGTGGTGCGCACCGCCTCGGCCACGTCGGCGCCGGCCGCGAGCTCGTCGCGGAACCTGCTGATCACGAAGAGGCTGTAGTCGATGGCGAGTCCGAGCCCCAGCGCCGTGGTGACGTTGAGCGCGAAGACCGACACCGGGGTGGCCTCGGTGAGCAGCTGCAGCACGGCGGTGGTGGAGAGCACGGAGATGCCGCCGACCGCGAGCGGCACGAGTGCGGCGGCGAGGCTGCCGAAGATCAGCACCAGCAGGACGAGCGTGATCGGTGCGACGATCAGTTCGGCCCGCAGCAGGTCGTCGGCGGACACCCGCTCGACCTCGACGTAGGTCTGGGCGATCCCGGTGACCTTCAGGTCGAGCCGGTCGTCGCCGAGTTGAGGGACGATCCGCTTGGCCGCGGCCTGGTAGACGCCCTCGTTCCCGCCGAGCCGGACCAGCACCAGCCCGCTGTCGCCGTCCTTGGCCCGCAGCGAGGCGGGCCGGCCGGCGCTCCAGTAGGAGTCGGCCGAGACCACGCCGTCGAACCCGCGGAGGCGTTCGACCAGGCCGTTGGCGGCGGAGACGACCTCCGGGTCCTCCAGCGACCTGCCGCCGCGTCCGGAGACGATCAGCACCAGGTTGGGCGCGCCGGTGCCGAAGTCCCCGGCCAGCGCCTCGTCGACCTGCATCGACTCGGACGCCGGGTCCTGGAACCCGCCGTTGGCCAGGTGCTGCTGGACGCCCGCACCGTAGAACCCCGCCAGGGCGGCGACGAACACGGTCAGGGCGAGGATCAGACCTCTTCTGGCAACCGCCAGTCGGGCGATGACGTTCACGAAGCTCCTTCACGAGGACGCCGCACCGCGAGGGGCGGTGCGGCTCTGCTCAGGCCCGGACCGGGACATGCGCCCAGGCGACCGGAGAGTCCTCAAGGGCCCTGCTGGACGGACGGCATGGCGTCGCATCAGGTGAAGCGGGCGCAGCAGGGCGCCCGAAGTCGAACACGCTGTCCAACTTAACTACTAGGCGGCATAGGGTCAAGGGTCGAATCGATGGCATGCACCTGCACAGGTGGCATGCGGCCGCCGGGCCGGACTCTCCGGAGGGAGACCATAACTCAAACAGAGTTGTTCAACTTATCCCTCGTGCGGTATCCCTATCTCGTACACGCTGTACGAGATAGCGAGACGAGGAGGGCCTCATGGCGCACGCCACCCACCCGGCCGCCGACGCCGGTCGCCACGGTCACGGGCACGGTCACGGGCACGGACACGGACACGGACACGGACACGAGGACGGCCACGGCCACGGCCACGACCAGGAGCACGGCCACGACCACCCGCCCGCGCACCCGAAGCGCTGGCTGCTGCTGACCCTGCTCTGCCTCTCGCAGTTCATGCTGATCGTGGACGTGACCGTGATCAACGTGGCGCTGCCCAGCATCGGCGCCGACCTCGACCTCAGCCGCACCACGCTGACCTGGGCGGTGACCGCCTACACCCTCTGCTTCGGCGGCCTGATGCTGCTCGGCGGCCGCCTGGCCGACGCCTTCGGAGCACGGCGCCTGCTGCTCACCGGCCTGGTCGTCTTCACCCTCGCCTCGCTGGCGACCGGCCTGGCCGAGAACGCCGGCGTCCTGATCGGCGGCCGGCTCGCGCAGGGCGTCGGCGCGGCGCTGCTCTCCCCCGCCGCGCTCGCCACCATCACCCGCACCTTCCACGGCCCCGAGCGGAACAAGGCTCTGGGCATCTGGGCGATGCTCGGCGGCATCGGCTTCGCGGTCGGCGCCATGCTCGGCGGCGTGCTCACCGCCGGCCCGGGCTGGAGCTGGGTCTTCTTCATCAACGTCCCGGTCGGCGCCGCCCTGCTCGCCGCGCTCCCCCCGCTGCTCGCCGCGACCCCCGCCCCCGGCGACCGCCGGATCGACCTGCCCGGCGCGGTCCTGGTCACCGCGGCCACCGGTTCGCTGATCTACGGCCTGATCAAGGCGGGCGACGCCGGCTGGGCCTCGGCCGCCACCCTGCTGCCACTGGCCGCCGCCGTCCTGCTCTACGCCGCGTTCACGCTGGTCGAGCGCCGGACCGCCGCGCCCCTGATGGACCTGCGCATCCTCGCCAAGCGCCCGGTCGCCGCCGGCTCGTTCCTGATGCTCGTCGCCACCGGCCTGCTGCTCGGCTTCGTCTTCCTCGGCTCGCTCTACCTCCAGGACGTGCGCGGACTGTCCGCCCTCTCCACCGGCGCGCTGCTGCTGCCCGTCGCCGTCGCCACGGCGGTCGGCGCCCACCTCGCCGCGCACCTGATCGCCCACGCCGGCACCCGCCTGGTCGCCGCGGCCGGGCTGCTGGTCTCGGCGACCGGCAGCGTCGTGCTCGCCGTCTCCGACAGCACCGCGGGTACGGTCGTCGGGCTGGCGGTCGGCGCCGTCGGCATCATCCCGGTCTTCGTCTCCGCCACCACCACGGCGCTCGGCTTCATCTCCCACGACGAGGCCGGCATCGCCTCCGGCGTCGTCAACACCTTCCACGAGGTCGGCGGGACGGTCGGGGTGGCCACGGTGTCCACCGTCGCCGCCACCGGGATCGCCGCGCACACCTCGGCCGGATTCCCGGGCGCCTACACGGCGCTGGCCGTCGCGGCCGCCGTGGCCGCGGTGGTCGCACTGGTCGTCATCCCCAAGGGCAAGCCCGAGATGCCCGCCGGCGTTCACGTCCACTGAAGGGGAACCGCGATCGGTCTTTAGACTCCGTCCCATGGAATCCGAACACCGCAGCGGCGCCGCGAACGCCCGACGGGGAACGCCCGCCCACCCCCGTCGGGCCGACGCCGAGCGCAACATCGCCGCCATCCTCGCCGCCGCGACAAGCTGCTTCGCCAAGAACCCCAACGCCAGCATGACCGAGATCGCCGCTGCGGCGGGCGTCGGCCGGGTCACCCTGTACGGCCACTTCTCCTCGCGCGAGGCGCTGCTGAGCGAGCTGATGGAGCGCGCCCTCTCCGAGGTCGCCACCGTTCTGGAGGCCACCGGCCTCGACGAGGGCCCGGCCGACGAGACGCTCCGCACCTTCATCCGGTCCTCCTGGCAACTGCTGGACCGCAACCTGCGCATGCTGCACGCCGCCCGCCGGGCCCTGCCCGCCGAAGCCGTGCACGACCACCACCTCGGCATCCTCTCGGCGATGGACCGCCTCATCACCCGGGGCCGACAGGAAGGAGTGTTCCGCGATGACCTCCCGGCCCACTGGCTGGTCAGCACCGTCTACGCCCTGGTCCAGGCCGCCGGCGACCAGGTCGAGGCCGGCCGGTTCACCTCCGAGGAGGCCCTCGACGCCCTGGACGCCACCCTCACCTCCGCCCTGCGGCGCGCCTGAGCAGCACCGGGCCGCCGGCCCGTCGGCAGGGGTGCCCGGCCCGTGACGAGTGCCTACCGATTCCTGCTCACCCCCCGCTGGCTGGGCGGCACGGCCCTCGCGCTGGCCGCCGCCACCGTCTGCCTCTGGCTCGGCACGTGGCAGCTCGGCCGCTTCCACGAGAAGGCGGCCGCCGGCCGGCACGAGAGCACCCGCCAGGCCGCCGAAACCGTGCCGCTGGACAGCCTTCTGACGGACAGTCAACCCGTGGTGCGCACCGACACGGCCGGGCGCACCGTGACCGCCACCGGCCACTGGGACAGCGCGCACCAACTGCTCGTACCCGACCGCACCGTGGACGGCAGCCGGGGCTACTACGTCCTCACCCCGCTCCGCACCGGCACCGGCCGCGCCGTGGCCGTGGTCCGCGGCTGGACGGCCGGCGCCCCCGGCTCCGCCACTCCACCGCCCGCCGCGCCGGACGGCCCGGTGACGGTGACCGGGCGCCTCCACCCCCCGGAGAACAGCGGCAAGCACGGCGCGGTGGCCGGGGGCCTGCCCGCGGGCCAGCTGGGCACCATCAGCCCGGCGGCCCTGGTCAACCTGCTCCCGTACGCCCTCTACGACGGCTGGATCGCCGCCGACACCGCGCCCGACGGCCTCACCCCGGTGGCCGCACTGCCCGTGCAGGCCGGCACCGGGCTGACCCTCAAGTCGTTCCAGAACCTCGGCTACACGGGCGAGTGGTTCGTCTTCGCAGGGTTCGTCCTCTTCATGTGGTTCCGCCTCGCCCGCCGCGAGGCCGAGACCACCGCGGACCGCGACCTCGGCCTCACCGGCGACGACGACGGCTCGGGCCGCGACGGGAGCCTCGGTGCCCTCGGCGCACTCGGCGCACTCCGCCGGGAGTGAGCGGCAAGGCCTGCGGCCGACGCCGGCCCGCACGGCGTCAGCAAGCCGTAAGAGCGTCCCGGGCCGCGGCGCGCAGACCGGCTCCTAGAGTGGTCGGACAGCTACCGAGGGAGGAAGTGAACATGACGACGGATCAGTCGGCGCCGAGCGCCGAACTGGGCGTGATCGGCGGCTCCGGCCTGTACGCACTGCTGGAGGACGTCACCGAGGTGCGCGTCGACACTCCGTACGGGGCACCCAGCGACGCGCTGTTCATCGGCGAGGTCGCCGGCCGGCAGGTGGCGTTCCTGCCCCGGCACGGCCGGGGCCACCGCCTGCCGCCGCACCGGATCAACTACCGGGCCAACCTGTGGGCACTGCACTCCCTGGGCGTGCGCCAGGTGCTGGGGCCGTGCGCGGTGGGCGGGCTGCGCCCGGAGTACGGCCCCGGGACGCTGCTGGTGCCGGACCAGTTCGTCGACCGCACCTCCGGCCGGACGCAGACCTTCTACGACGGCCTGCCGCTGCCCGGCGGCACCGTCCCGGAGGTGGTGCACGTGTCGATGGCCGACCCGTACTGCCCGGCCGGGCGGCAGGTCGCGCTCGGTGCCGCCCGCGCGGCCGACTGGGAGCCGGTGGACGGCGGCACGCTGGTGGTGATCGAGGGCCCGCGCTTCTCCACCCGCGCCGAGTCCCGCTGGTTCACCGCCAACGGGTGGTCGGTGGTCGGCATGACCGGCCACCCCGAGGCCGCTCTGGCCCGCGAACTCGGCCTCTGCTACACCTCCTTGACGCTGGTCACCGACCTCGACGCGGGGGTGGAGAGCGGGGCGGGGGTCACCCACACCGAGGTGCTGGAGGTCTTCGCCCGCAACGTCGACCGGCTGCGCACGGTGCTGTTCAAGGCGCTGGAGAGCCTGCCGGCGACGCGCGACTGCGTCTGCCCGCACGCCCTGGACGGCCTCACGACGGGTCTGCCGGGCGTACCCGGCGCCTGATCCGCACCGGCCGGCGCCCGACCCGTGGCGGCCGGCGCCCGACCCGTGGCGGCCGGCGCCGCCACCACCGGGCGAGCGCGATCAGCAGCGCGAGCCCGGCGGTGGCGCCCAGCACCAGCAACCAGTTGCGCAGGTACGCCAGCGGCAGCACCGACGGATTGCCGTGGTCGATGTCGGCCCGCAGCACGGCCGGCAGACCGACCGCGGTCACCGCCGCCGCGACGACCAGCCAGCCCCGCAGCACGGGCCCGCGCGCCAGGTAGGCACCGGTCAGGCAGACCGCCGGCACCCAGAGACCGTCGTGCAGCACCGGCGCGCCCACCGCCCAGACCAACACCTCCCACGGGGCGGTGATGTACGGGTCGCCGAGCATCCCCGCCAGGCCGTAGCCGATCAGGGCGAGACCGCCGGCCAGCAGGACCGGGCGCAGCCATCGAACCATCAGAGGACCTCCAGCCGCTCGACCCACTTGGTCTGCAGCACCCCGGGCCGGTTCGGCGCGATGATCCGCGCCGGGAAGCCGTGGTCGGCCGCCAGCACCTCGCCGTCGACCCGCAGCGCGAGCAGGGTCAGCGGATCGTCCGCGTACTCGGCGGGCATCTCCATCACCCGGTACGGCCCGTCCTGCTCCAGCGAGGTGACCCGGACCGCGGAGCCGGCCGGCGCGCCGGCCAGGGCCAGCAGGTCGACCACCCGGACGCCGGTCCAGCGCGCGGACGCGCTCCAGCCCTCCACACAGGAGATCGGCAACACCACGTTGTGCTGCGGGAGTTCACCCAGCTCGGCAAGGCTCATCCGGTACGGCCGCGGGCCGTCCACCAGCAGCCGCCAGTCGGCCGGAACGGTGAGCGTCCCGGCCTGGGCGGCCGTCCGGTTGACCGGCAGACCCTGCGGACCGAGATCGGGGCGGCGCGGCGCCAGCAGGTCCAGCCGGCTCAGCCAGGGGACGGTCTGCCCGGCCGTGGTGAGGGTGACGGCACCGACGGCAGCGGTGACCGCGGTGAGGAAGGCCCGTCGCTGCGGCAGGCCCACCGCCGGACGGCGCCAGTTCCGCGCGATCAGAGGGGCCTTGGCCGCGATGTGCACCAACAGCCCGCCGACGGCCAGCCAGCCCAGCCAGAAGTGGGTCTGCCGGAACGGGAACGGCCACGGATACCACTGCAGGGTGTTGAACAGCCCGGTGAACAGCTCCAGCAGGGTCGCCGCCACCAGGAGGGCGATGCCCAGGCGCTCCAGCGCGTGCAGCACGCTGCGCGCCGGGGGCCACTCGAACAGCCTGGGGTAGACCGTCCAGAGCTTCGCCCCGACCAGCGGGATCGCCGCGATCCCGCTGATCACGTGCAGGCCCTGGGTGATCCGGTAGCCGTTCACCGGCCGGCTCCACAGGTACGGGACCAGCCGGTGGGGCGGCTCCTGCAGCACGTGGCTGAGCAGCCCGGTCAGGAAGCAGGTCAGCAGCGCCGCGCCGAGCCAGCGGCCGAGCACGACCGCCGTCCGCGGCTCGTGCAGCACGGACGTGAAGGCGCCGGCACGGAACGGGCCGCGGCGCAGGTAGGCGGGCGGCTCGGGCAGCGGAGGATCGTACTGGCGGCCTGCGCCGGGGGGATTCGAGGTCACGGGTTCATCGAACCGCCGGACCGCCGTCCGGTGGGGCTCCGACGTGCTTACGGAATCCGAACGGCGCCACGCCACTGCGGCCGGGGGGCGCCGGCCGGTGGCAGGGTGGGCCCGTGCTCACTCGTGCTCTGCTCGCCCTGTCCGCCCTGGTCGGAGGCCTCGCCCTCACCGTCACCGGCGGCGGCACGCTCGGCCACCGCGCCCCGCTCCTCGGCTGGTACGCCGCCGACGCCGCGCTGTTCGCGCTCGCCCTGCTCGCTCTGCGGCGGGTGCCGGATCGTCAGGTGGTGCCGCTGGTCCTGGCCGGCAGCGTCGCGGTGGCCGCCGTCGGGCTGCTCGCACCGCCGCGCACCAGCGACGACTCCTACCGCTACGTCTGGGACGGCCGCGTCCAGGCCGCCGGCATCTCCCCGTACGCCCATGCCCCCGACGACCCGGCGCTCGCCCGGCTGCGCGAGCCGGGGCTCTGGCCCACCGGCGGCTCGTGCGACGGCTGGGACGAGCGTCGGACGGCGGCCGGGGACTGCACCCGGATCAACCGGCCCGCCGTGCACACCATCTATCCACCGGTGGCGGAGGGGTGGTTCCTCACCGTCCATCCCTTCGGCGGCGGCGTGCGCGGGGTTCAGGCGGCGGGGGCGCTGCTGGCGGTGGCGACCACGGGGGCGCTGCTCGCGGTCGGCCGGGGTCGCCCGCGGGAGGGACGGCGGGCGGCGCTGTGGGGGTGGTGCCCCGGCGTCGCCGTCTGGGCGGTCAACGACGCCCACGTCGACACGCTGGGGGCCCTGCTGCTGGTCGCCGGGCTGGGCTGCACCGCCCGGCGGCGCCCGTTGGCCGGGGGCGCGCTGCTCGGCGCGGCCATCGCGGCCAAGCTGCTCCCGGGCCTCGCACTGCCAGGGGCTCTCGCCCGCCGCCCGGCACGCGAGACGGTCGCGCTGCTGGGGGCGGCGATCGGCGCGTTCGCGTTCTCCTACCTGCCGTACGTGGCCGCCTCGGGCACCGGGGTGCTCGGATACCTGCCGGGCTACCTGCGCGAGGAGGGCTACCAGCAGGGGAGCATCAACCGCTTCGGGCTGCTACGGCTGGTTCTGCCGGACCTGCTGCTGCCCTGGGCCGCCGGGCTGGTGCTGGCGGCCGTGGTCGTCCTGGTCCTGCGGCGCGGGGACCCGGCCCGCCCCTGGGGCGGCGCGCTGCTGGTCACCGGGACGGCCCTGCTGCTGGTGGCCCCGGCCTACCCCTGGTACGGGCTGCTGGTGGTGGCCCTGGTGGCACTGGACGGCCGGTGGGAGTGGCTTGCCGTCCCGGCCGCCGGGCAGGTTCTCTACCTGACCGGTGGCACGGGCGCCCAGCAGGCCGCGTACGGCGCGGCGCTGTTGTGCGTGGCGGGGGGAGCGGCATTGCGGCGGCGGGGGCGGGGGCGGGGGCCCGGGCGGGGGGTTCGGCGACCCGGCCGGCCGCTGCCCGACGGGGCGGAGCTCTCCGCCGGCCGGTGACCTGCGGACCCGGCCGCGGCGGGAGGTGACCTGCGGACCCGGCCGCGGCGGGAGGTGGGCGCCGAACTCCTTGTGATCCTCCTGTGCCACTGTGATCCTGGTGTGGCGCTCGTGTGGCGCTCTTCCGGCCTCTTCCCCCGACCCCTTGTTGCCGCCCGGCACATCTGGCAGGCTCGGCCGCGACGCCTCGAAGGGTGCCGCCGGGGCACCCCTGACCGAGGAGCCGAGAGGCGGTTGGGCGACAGCCGCACGCGTGGTGCACGACCGGCACCCTGCAAGACTCCCCTGGACCCCGGCCCAAATCTCCCATCCCCGCCCCCGCGCGGCGGAAGCACGGCGGCGCCGGTCCCGACTCCGGTCCGGACCGGGAACAGCGCGCCCCGGTCCCGCCCGCGATCTCACTCCCGGCCCGGACCCGGCCCCCGCCGAAGTGCGAGGAAGCGCCGGCCGTGCGAGGCCCAGCGCTCGGCCTCGGTCAGGCCGACGGCAGCGGCCCGGCGCAGGGCGGCGGTCGTTCCGAGCCGGGCCCAGGGGAAGGACGGGCCGAGGCTGCCGTCCCGGCCCTCGACCCGGACGACGACGATCTCCTCCACCTCGTCCCGCTCCACTTCGACCAGCAGCAGCCCGTCCGGCGCGATGAGTTCGGCGCCCCGGCGGAGCAGCGCGTCCGGGTCGCCGCCGATCCCGACGTTGCCGTCGGCGAGCAGCGCGGCGCCCCAGCGCCCCTCGGCGGGCAACCGGTCGAAGACCGAGCGGCGCAACGCCGGACCGCCCAGTCCGACCGTGCGCGCCACGGCCGCCCCGGTGACGTCGATCCCGAGCGCCGGGACGCCGAGGGCGAGCAGCGCGGCCACCAGCCGGCCGGGCCCGCAGCCGAGGTCCACCACCGGCGCGGCCAGGTGGGCGCAGCGCAGCAGCAGGCTGTGGTCGGCCCCGGCGGCGGGCGCGCACCACCGCTCGATGTCCAGGGGCAGCCGGCTGCCGTCCTCGCCGCGCAGCCAGAGCGGGCCCCGACCGGTGCGAACGGCCTCGGCGAAGGGGTCGTCCGCCCAGGCGGCGGTGCGCGTCAACGCGGCACCTCCGGGGCGGGGTCGGCGGCCCGCAACCGCTCGGCGAACCGGGTGTGCGGCGCCTCGGCCGCGACCAGGCGGGCGTCCTGGATGACGTCCACGTCGACGAGCACAGGGAGTTGACGAATCGTCAATTCTTCGGCGGCCAGTCGTTCGAGAAGCACGGCGCCGGTGTCCGGGGCGGACATCGGCACGCCCCGCAGGAGCCGGACGGCCGACTCCGGTGTGGGGCGGGCCAGCCCGAGCGCCCAGAAACCGCCGTCGGCGGCCGGGCCGTACCAGGCGTCCACGCCGGCCCGGCGGGCGGCGGACAGCGGCTCGGCCAGGGCGGCGGCGGCCAGCTGCGGAGTGTCCATGCCGACCAGCAGTGCGGGCGCGTCCGGAGCCGCCGCGGCCGCGTGCGCGAAGGCGGCGGCCAGCCGCTCGTCCAACCCGCCGCCGGACTGCGGGACGACCTCCCAGCCGGGCGGCAGCCACTCGCCGGGCTCGCCGTCCAGGACGAGCAGGCGCCGCCCGGCGGGCACCGTGGACAGGGTGTGCAGGGTGTCGGCGAGGGCCGCCTCGGCCAGGGCGGCGGCCTGCTCGGGCGTGCAGGGCGGAGTGAGGCGGGTCTTCACCCGGCCGGGGACCGGCGCCTTGGCGATCACCAGCAGGGTCGGCGGCGGCGCGGCCAGCACCGCCCGCATGTCGCGCACCGCCTGCCGGGTGCCGCGCAGCGTGCCGGTGACCTTCGACCGGCCCGTGCGCGGCAGGTAGTCGACGGGCGTCTCGGCGATCCGCATCCCGGCCGACGCGGCGGCGAGGACCATCTCCAGCGGATAGCCGGAGCGCCGGTCGCCCAGGCCGAGGGCCAGCAGCCGGTCGCGGCGGGCGGCCCGCATCGGGCCGAGGTCGTGCAGCGGGGCACCGGTACGGGCCCGCAGGCGCCGGGCCAGAACGGCGTTGGCCAGACGGGCGTGCGCCGGCCAGGCACCGGCGGCGACCGGTCGGCGGCGACCGAGCACCAGGTCCGCCGTGCCGGCCAGCACCGGGCCGGTCACCCGGGGCAGTTGGGCCGGGTCGAGCGAGCCGTCGCAGTCCAGGAAGCAGACCAGCTCGGCGGTGGCCGCGCGCAGCCCGGCATGGCAGGCGGCGCCGAACCCCCGTCGAGGCTCCTCGACGACGGTGGCGCCCAGCGAGCGGGCGAGGTCGGCGGAGCCGTCCCGGGAGCCGTTGTCCACGACGACCGCACGCCAGCCGGCGGGGATCCGCCCGAGCACCCAGGGCAGCGCGGCGGCCTCGTCCAGGCACGGCAGGACGACGTCGACGGTGCCCGGCGCGGCGGTGGCGGTGGTGGGAGAAGGGGTGGGTGTGGTCACCCGGCTCACGCTAACCGCGCCGCTGCGGCCTCCGACGGTGCCGGAGCCTTACGGAAGTCGGACGTCGCACCGGCCGACCCGTCCGGCCGACCCGTCCGGCGGAGCCGGCCGGGGGCGGCCTCCGCCCCGCGGGGCCGGCGGATCTTACGGAACCCGAACGGAAGAGGGGTGCGCAACCGTCGGGCCCCGCGGCCTCCTATCCTCAGCGGGTGACCGACACCTCCCGCATCCTGGTGGTCGACGACGACCCGACCGTGGCCGAAGTCGTCGCCGGCTACCTCACCCGCGCCGGACACCACGTCGACCGGGCCGCCGACGGGCCGCAGGGCCTCGCCCTCGCCCGGAACGCCCGCCCCGACCTGCTGGTACTCGACCTCATGCTGCCCGGCATGGACGGCCTGGAGGTGCTGCGCCGGCTGCGCGCCACCGACGGCGGCGCCGGGCTGCCGGTGGTGATGCTCACCGCCAAGGGCGACGAGGCGGACCGGATCCTCGGCCTGGAGCTGGGCGCCGACGACTACGTCACCAAGCCGT
The DNA here is from genome assembly GCF_044747365.1 of Kitasatospora sp. NPDC090091. Lineage (NCBI taxonomy): Bacteria > Bacillati > Actinomycetota > Actinomycetes > Kitasatosporales > Streptomycetaceae > Kitasatospora > Kitasatospora sp. NPDC090091. The sequence goes on along the minus strand of NZ_JBIVDY010000020.1, from coordinate 83,944 downwards.
TCAGCCCGCGCGAACTGGTGCTGCGGGTCCAGTCGGTGCTGCGCCGCTCCCGCGCCGGGGCCGCCACCGCGCCGGTCGGCGGTCCGGACGGCGGCCCGGCCGCTCCGCTCGCCTCCGGGGACATCACACTCGACCCGCGGGCCCGCCGCGCCCACCGCGCTGATCGCGAACTCTCGCTCACCATGCGGGAGTTCGACCTGCTGGCGTTCCTGCTCCAGCACCCCGGCGCGGTGTTCTCCCGACAGGACCTGATGCAACAGGTCTGGGGCTGGGACTTCGGCGACCTCTCCACCGTCACGGTCCACGTCCGCCGGCTGCGCGAGAAGATCGAGGACGACCCGGCCGCACCCACGCTGATCAACACCGTCTGGGGCGTCGGCTACCGCTACGACCCGGCCGACCCGAAGGACCGCCGGGCATGAACGACCTGTTGCTGATCGCGATGTTCGCCGCCCTCGGCGCGGGCGGGGCGGGCCTGCTCGGCTGGCCGGCCGTCCGACTGCTGCGCCGCCGTTCGGTGGCGCTCTCGCTGTTCTGCGTCGCGGTGGTGACCGTCCTCGCGGTGACCTCCGGGACGTTCGCGGTGGCGGAGGCGATGTTCCTCTCCACCCACGACCTCGGGGTGGTGATCACCGTCCTCGGCATGGCCGCCGTGGTGTCGCTGGCCACCGCCGCCCTGCTCGGCCGCCAGGTGGTGGCCGGCAGCCGGGCGCTTACGGTCGCGGCCCGCACCGTGGGCACCGACGCCGGGTTCACCGCCCCCGCCCGCCCGCTCGGCGCCGAACTCGCGGCGCTCAGTGCGGAGTTGGCCGCCACCAGTGCCAGGCTCGCCGAGTCCCGGGCCCGCGAGCAGGCGCTCGACCGCTCCCGGCGCGAGCTGATCGCCTGGATCTCGCACGACCTGCGCACCCCGCTGGCCGGGCTGCGCGCCATGGCGGAGGCGCTGGAGGACGGCGTCGCCGACGAGCCGGAGCGGTACCTGGCGCGGATCCGCACCGAGGTCGAGCGGCTCACCGGGATGGTGGACGACCTGTTCGAGCTGTCCCGGATCCAGGCCGGCGCCCTCTCCCTCTCGCTCAGCCGCGTGTCCGTCTACGACCTGGTCGACGACGCCCTCGCCGGGGCCCATCCGCTGGCCCGCCGGCGCGGTGTCCGGCTGGTGGGCCGTCAGGTGGCGGCCGAGCCGGTCGAGGTGGACAGCCGCGAGATCACCCGGGTGCTCGGCAACCTGCTGGTCAACGCGATCCGCGCGACCCCGGAGGACGGCCTGGTCGAGGTGGCCGCCCGGCGGGAGGCGGACGAGGTGGTGCTGTCCGTCACCGACGGCTGCGGCGGCATCCCCGAGCCGGACCTGGCGCGGGTCTTCGAGACCGGCTGGCGCGGCGCCGCCGCCCGCACCCCGCGGCGCGACCCGGGCACGGGCGGGGAGGGCGGCGACAGCGGCGCCGGGCTCGGGCTGGCCATCGTGCGCGGCATCGTCGAGGCGCACGCCGGCCGGGCGCGCGTGCACAACGTCGCCGGCGGCTGCTGCTTCGAGATCGCCCTGCCGGCGCCCCGGACCTGAACCGGGCCGGAGCCGGGCCGGTCGGCTCCGGCTCCGGCCCCTCGCCGGCCCCGCCACGGCGTGAGCACCGGCGCCGCGTGAGCACCGGCGCCGCGTGAGCACCGGCGCCGCGCGAGCACCGGCGCCGCGCGAGCCCCGGGCCGGCGTCCCGCGGACGGTGCTCAGTCGCGCAGCGGCGCGGCGGCGAACTCGGCCATCCCGGCCAGGAACGGCATCTGCGGCCGCCAGCCCAGCTCCGCCCGCAACCGGGACGAGTCGGCCGTGATGTGCCGGACGTCGCCCAGCCGGTACTCCCCCGTGACCACCGGCTCCGGGCCCCCGTACGCGGCCGCGAGGGCCGCCGCCATCGCGCCCACCGTGTGCGCCTCGCCGCTGCCGGTGTTGTACGCCCGCGCGCTGCCCGGCGGCCGGTCGCCGATCGCCGCCAGCGCGGCCAGGTTGGCCGTGGCGACGTCCTCGACATGGACGAAGTCCCGCCGCTGACCGCCGTCCTCGAAGACGCGCGGGGCCTCGCCGCGGGCCAGCGCGGACCGGAACAGCGAGGCCACCCCGGCGTACGGGGTGTCGCGCGGCATGCCCGGGCCGTAGACGTTGTGGTAGCGGAGCGTCAGGACCGCGCCCTGGCAGGCGCGCGCCCAGGCCGCGGCCAAGTGCTCCTGGGCGAGCTTGGTGGCCGCGTACACGTTGCGCGGGTCGCCCGGGGCCTCCTCGGGCACGAGTCCGGGGAGCAGCCCGGCGCCGCAGCGCGGGCAGGGCGGCTCGAACCGGCCCGCGTCCAGGTCGGCCGGGCGGCGCGGGCCCGGTGCGACCTCACCGTGCTCCGGACAGCGGTAGCGCCCCTCGCCGTAGACCACCATCGACCCGGCGAGCACCAACCGCCGAACGCCGGCGCGGGCCATCGCGGCGAGCAGTACGGCCGTGCCCAGGTCGTTGCAGCCGGCGTAGGCGGGCGCGTCGTCCAGGTCGGTCCCGAGCCCGACCATCGCCGCCTGGTGGCAGACCGCGTCCACCCCGTCCAGCGCCCGTTCCAGGGCCGGGGCGTCCCGGACGTCCCCGTGCAGGAAGGGCACCCCGTCCGGCAGGTCCGGCGCCCGCCCCGAGGGGTGGACGGCGGGGAGCAGCGCGTCGAGCACCCGTACCCCGTGGCCCGCGGCGACCAGCCGCCGTACCACGGCCGATCCGATGAACCCGGCACCGCCGGTGACCAGAATCTCCATGGCCCCTGACGCTAGCGGTCGGAGGCACTGCAGGCCCGGGGCCCACACGGGCCGTCAGCCTTCCGTAAGCCGGACGGACCCCGGCGGCCCGGGGGCGCTCCGCGCCGGCCCGGGCGTCACCGGGTTCTCCGGGGGCCCTCCGCGACCGGGTTCTCCGGGCTCTTCGCCACCGGGTTCTCCGGGCCCCGGCGGCGGGCCCGCACAGGCAGCGGGGGCGAGGCGGCCTGCGCGGCCTGCCTCGCCCCCCGCCCCCGGCGCCCGGGTCAGCCGCCGATGAACTCGATCAGGTCGCGGGTGAACGCCGCCTCGTAGGCGCCGACCAGGCCGTGCGGGGCGCCCGGGTAGACCTTCAGGACGCCCTGGGAGAGCAGCTTGACGCTCTTCTCCGCCGAGGCGGCGATCGGCACGATCTGGTCGTCGTCGCCGTGCGCGACCAGGACCGGGATGTCGATCTTCTTCAGGTCCTCGGTGAAGTCGGTCGCCGAGAAGGCCGCGATGCAGTCCAGCGCGCCCTTGAGCCCGGCCTGCATGCCCTGGAGCCAGAACTCGCGGCGCTTGCCCTCGGAGACCTCCGCGCCCGCGCGGTTGAAGCCGAAGAAGGACTCGCTGAGGTCCCAGTAGAACTGCGACCGGTCGGCGGCGACGCCGGCCCGGATGCCGTCGAAGGCCTCGATCGGGGTGCCCTCGGGGTTGGCGTCGGTCTTCAGCATCAGCGGCGGGACGGCGCCGAGCAGGACGGCCTTGGCGACCCGGGCACTGCCGTGGCGGCCGAGGTAGCGGGCCACCTCGCCGCCGCCGGTGGAGTGGCCCACCAGCACGGCGTCGGTGAGGTCGAGCCGGTCCATCAGCTCGGCCAGGTCGTCGGCGTACTGGTCCATGTGGTTGCCGTCCCAGGTCTGGGTGGAACGGCCGTGTCCGCGGCGGTCGTGGGCGATGACCCGGTAGCCGGCCGAGGCGACGGCGACGGCGAGGCTGTCCCAGGCGTCGGCGTTCAGCGGCCAGCCGTGGGAGAGGACCACCGGACGGCCGGTGCCCCAGTCCTTGTAGTACTTCTGCGAGCCGTCGGCGAGGGTGATGAAGGGCATGGTGGGCCTTTCGAGTGATGTCGAACGGTGTCGACCGGTGGGGCGGGTGCACGGCCCCGGACGGGACCGGCGTGGGCGGGAGGTCAAAGAGGGGTCGCGGTGGCGGTCGGGCCGCCGCGGGGCGGTCAGAGCGTGCGCCGCACGCCCGCCTGGCGTTCCAGATCGCGCAGCTGGACCGCGAGATCACCCACCACCGCGTGGTGGGCCGGACCGCTGCGGCCGATCGGCAGCACCTGCTCGCCCCGCATGTCCTCCAGCATCAGCGCGAACGCCGTGTAGAGCGCGACGGCGGCGAGCAGCAGCCCGAGGCCGCCGGAGAGCCGGCCGAGCCAGCCGACGCCGGTCAGATTGGCCAGGGCGGCCACCCCGAAGCGGGGCACCGCGGCGCAGAGCACCAGCCAGAGCGCCCGCTTCCGGCCCGCGACCGCCGCCATCATCAGGGCGAACGCGGCGAAGGTGGCGTTGAGGACGCCGAGCACCTCGGTGCCGCCGGGCGGCTCCAGCACCAGGACGAGCGAGCTCGCCAGCCAGAGCCCGGAGAAGCAGGCCATCAGGGTGGCCGCCAGGACGTCGCGGGCGCCGAGCGCGAAGACCGCGACGACCAGTTGCAGGACGAAGGCCGGCAGGACCGCCAGCCCGACCGCCCGGCGGCCGTCCTCGAAGACGCCCAGCTGGAAGCAGCCCACCATCACCGAGGCGATGCCGACGGTGTAGAAGCCGAGCGGCATCGGCGAGGCGATCGGGCGCAGGTTGATCCGGGTCATCCCGCGCAGATCCGCCTCGAAGTGCCGTCCGCCCGAACCGTCCTTCCCGGGGCTGTCGTTGGTGGTCATGGTGTCCGCTCCGTCGAGGTGGCTGGGGTGGGTGGGGCGGACCGGGGTGCAACGTCCCGGCCGCACCACAGACGCTAGGCCGCCCGGCCCGGGGCCGGTGCTCCCGTGCTGCACACCGGCTTGCCCCGGAAGGAACTGCACCGCCGCCGGGGACGGCGAGGCCGGACGAACACCGGCCTCCCGACCGCGCGATCTAGGACAGGATCTGACCCAGTTGCCTCCTACTGTGGTTCTCGTCGACGGAACGACACCCGACGGAGGAGAAATCCATGAGCAGCACCGCGATCGAGACCACCCCCGCCGCCACCGCCCCGGCCGCCGCGGCCCCGGCCCCCACCGGCGAGCGCGCCGACCTGCTGGCCGTACTGGCCAAGCACCGGCACTTCCTCCGCTTCACCACCCGCGACCTGACCGACGAGCAGGCCGGGCTGCGGACCACCGCGAGCGAGCTCTGCGTGGGCGGGCTGATCAAGCACGTCGCCGCGATGGAGCGGGGGTGGGCGGACTTCATCCTGGAGGGCCCGTCGGCGATGCCGGACTTCACGGCCATGACCGAGGCCGACCAGGCCTCGTGGGCCGGTCAGTTCCGGATGCTGCCCGGCGAGACGCTGGAGGGCGTCCTGGCCGACTACGCCGCGGTCGCCGCCCGGACCGACGAGCTGGTCGCGACCCTGCCCGACCTCGACGTCGTGCAGCCGCTGCCGGCGGCCCCGTGGTTCACGGACACCCACTGGTCCGTCCGCCGGGTGCTGCTGCACATCATCGCCGAGACCTCCCAGCACGCCGGCCACGCCGACATCATCCGGGAGGGCCTGGACGGCGCGAAGAGCATGGGCTGATCCGACCCCTTCTGGCGATCAACGGCTCTCGTGGAAAAGGGAGTTCACGGCGCCGGTGCCGGTCCTGGGCGCGGCCTGCTCAGGCCGGCCCGGTCCGGAACCGGCGCCGGTACTCCGTCGGGGTGGTGTCGAGCTGCCGGCGGAACGCCCGGACCAGGGTGTCGGTCGTGCCGAACCCGCAGGTGGCGGCGATGCGTTCGAGCGTCTCGTCGCTCGACTCCAGTCGGTTGCGGGCCCGTTCGACGCGGGCCGACTCGACGTAGGCGCTCGGCGTCGTACCGAGCTCGGCCTTGAAGATCCGGGTCAACTGCCGCTCCCCGACGTGGGCGTGGGCGGCGAGGCCGGCGACGGTCAGCGGGCCGGCCAGGTTGCGCGCGATGTGGAGACGGAGGTCATCGATCCGCCGTGTGGTGGAGGCCGGTTCGAGGGGCACGCTGAACTGGCTCTGCCCGCTCGGCCGTTTGAGGTACATCACCAACTGCCGGGCGACGCGCAGCGCGACGCCCTCGCCGAAGTCGTCGGCGACGAGGGCGAGCGACAGGTCGAGGCAGGCGCTGATGCCCGCGCCCGTCCACACGTCGCCCTCGCGGATGAAGATCGGGTCGGCATCGACCGCCACCGCCGGGAAGTCGGCGGCGAGTTGCTGCGCGGTGGACCAGTGGGTGGTGGCGCGCTTGCCGTCGAGCAGTCCGGCGGCGGCGAGGAGGTGCGCGCCGACGCAGACCGACGCCACCCGGCGGCTCCGCTCGGCGAGCGCCTTCACCCAGCCCACCACCACCGGATCGGTGAGCGCGTGCACCCGGCGCCGGCTGTCGACCTCGACCGAGCCGGGCACCAGCAGGGTGTCGATGCTCCGGGCGGACGCCTCCCGGAAGCTCAGGTCGGGGAGGATCCGCACGCCGGCGGAGGTGGTGACGGGGGCCGTGGTCTCGGCGGCGAGGACGACGCGGTAGCCGGTCGCGTCGTCCATCTCGCGCTGCACGAGCGAGAACACCTCGGGCGGCCCGGTCACGTCGAGCAGGTCGACGCCCTCGAAGAGGACGATGACGACGAGTCGTTCGACGGTGCTCAATGGGGACCTCCGCCCGGTCGGCTGCTGCGGCGCCGGCGTCCGCGGTACCGACGCAGGACGGCACCGGTGCCCAACGCCCGAACAGTGCCGACGCCCACGCTACCGACATCGCCGATGTCGGTTTCTGCATGTTAGACGACATTGCCGACATGCCGGAGCCGCGCCTAGCGTTTCGGAGGCGGCTCACCGCGGGTGCGCCGCCCCATCCCGACCACCACACCCGAGGCGGTACTCCCATGCCCACGACCACCCTGCGCGCCCTCAACGGCTTCGACGAGACGCCCCCGTCCCTGGCCGACGCGACGCTGGTCCTGATCGACTACCAGAACACCTACACCACCGGCGTGATGGAGCTGACCGGCTGGCAGGAGGCGATCGACTCCGCCGCCGCGCTGCTGGCCCGGGCCCGGGAGGCCGGCGCCCCGGTCATCCACGTCGTGAACGACGGCGGCCCGGACACCCCCTACGACATCCGGGCCGAGATCGGCCGGATCCACCCGGGGGTGGCGCCGGTCGAGGGCGAGCCCGTCGTCGTCAAGCAGGTACCGGACGCGTTCGTCGGCACCGACCTGGGTGAGCGGATCGACGCGGCCGGCCGCAAGGACGTCGTCGTCGCCGGCTTCATGACGCACATGTGCGTCACGTTCACCGCGGCCGGTGCGTTCCTGCGCGGCAACCGGCCCACCGTGGTCGCCGACGCCTGCGCGACCCGGCCGCTGCCCTCGGGCGGCGTGGAGGTCTCCGCCCGGGAGCTCCACCGCAGCGCGCTCGCGACCGTCGCCGACCTGTACGGGGTCGTCGTGGAGTCCGCGGCGTCGCTCGGCTGAGCCCGGGAGCTCCCTGCGGCCCCGGCCGCGCTCGGCCGACGGCCGCCCCGTCCCTGGCTCCCGACCCGCACGTCGCAAGGTCGGGGCCGGGGGGCTGACCGGGCGACAGGAGGCCCGGGGAACCGACGGTGTGATGACGTGGACCTGCTCCAAGTGGAGCCCACGAGTGGTGGGCGTCTCCCCACCGCCGCACGCTGGCCGGAGCCCGCCCGTGACCACGCCGGCGGGCCGACGCAGCAGCGCGGCACCGTCCCGACCGGGGCGGCCGGGAGCAGGGAGACGGAATCACATGACGGAGCAGGGCATCGATCCGGGGTGTCTGCCGCCCGTTCGCGGGACGGGCAGGTCCGTACGGAGGCGGGCGCAGCACCGGTACGCACGGGGACGCTCCCGGGGTGCGCCCACCGGCGCGGCGCTCGTCGCGGGTGTGCTGGCCCTCCTCCTCGCGGCGGGCGTGACACCGAGCAGCGCCGCACCGTCCGACCGCGGGCCCGGGCCGGAAGGTCCGGCGCGGTTCGTGCCCGGTCCCTGTCCGGAGACGCCCGAGCCGGTCCCCGGGCGGTGCGGGTTCCTGGAGGTGCCCGAGAGCCGCGAGGCGGCCGAGGACCCCGGGGCGCCCGGGAGCCGTGAGCGGCACGGGCGGACGATCCGGCTGGCCGTCGCGGTCGTCCCGGCCGCGTCGACGGATCCGGCCACTGACCCGGTCGTGTTCATGGAAGGGGGCCCCGGCGGCGACGCCTTCGGGAGCATCCCCTTCCTGATCGCCTCCGGCGTCAACCGGGACCGCGCACTGATCGTCATGGCCCAGCGCGGAACGCTGCATTCGCAGCCGAGCCTCGCCTGCCCGGAGATCGACCGCTTCGGCGCGGCCGCCGTCGGGCTGCGCTACGACGCGCCGTCGACCGGGCGGCTCCTGGTGCGCGCGGCCACCGAGTGCCGGGACCGCCTGACGGCCGACGGCGTCGAGCTGAGCGCCTACAACACCACCGAGAACGCCGCGGACTTCGCCGACCTGCGCCGGGCGCTGGGCGTCGAGCACTGGAACGTCTACGGGTACTCCTACGGCACCGACCTGGCCCTCACCTACCTGCGTCTCCATCCGCAGGGGATCCGTTCGGTGGCGATCGACTCCGTCGCGCCCCCGCGGGTCGTGAGCCTGCCGTGGACCTGGGAGAGCGCCCGGGAGGGGATCGACGCGATCTTCGCGGCGTGCGCCGCCCAGCCCCTCTGCCAGAGCCGCTACCCGGACCTCCGGCGCACGCTGACGGAGCAGGTCCGGCGGCTGGAGGAGCAGCCCCTGACGCTGACGGCGCAGCCGCCGGGGGGAGGCAGCCCGGTCCAGGTCGTCCTCGACGGCGGCACGCTGGTGAACATCCTGGTCGCCAACTCCGTCAAGGCCGTCGACGTCCCGGCGGCGCTCGACGAGCTCGCCCACGGCAACCCGGAGCGCTTCGCGCGGGCCCGCGCCGCCGAGGCGACGCCCGTCGTCGGCGAGTTCGCCCACGGCCTGACGCAGTCGGTGGCCTGCAGCGAATGGGTGCCGGGCCACTCGGAGTCCGACCTGCTGACGGCGGGGCGCCTGGCCTTCCCCGGGTGGCCGGACACGGTCCTCGCCCAGGCACCGCAGCTGCCCTTCGAGCACGACGTGTGCCGTGCCTGGAACGTCCCGGACCGCACCGCCGTCCAGCGGGTGGCCACCTACAGCAAGGTGCCGGCGCTCGTGCTCTCCGGGACCTTCGACGCGAAGACCGGGGCGAGCTGGGGCCCGTACACGGCCCGGACGCTCACCCGCTCGACCCCCGTGCAGATTCCCGGGATCGGTCACTGGGTGGTTCCCCAGTCGCCCTGCGCGGCGAGCGTCCTCGCCTCCTTCCTCGACCACCCGACCGCGCCCGACACCGCCTGCGTGGCGGGGCTCGCGCCGAAGCCGTTCACCATCACCCCCGAGCCGGAGAGCACCTGATGTCCAACCGCCCGCCCCACCACCGGCACGCCTGGCGCCGGCTCCGGACCGCTCTGACCGGGGCCACGGCCGGGGCCCTCCTCGTCGGCCTCGCCGCACTGCCCGCCCGGGCCGACGACGGCGCCGACGAGCCGCTGGGCACGGTCGCCCGTTCGGCCGGCCACGCCCACTACGCCCCGGGCCCCTGCCCGCGGACGGCCGACCCGACCCCCGCGCTGGAGACGGCCCGCTGCGGAACCCTCACCGTGCCCGAGAACCGCTCCCGCCCCGGGGCGAAGCGGATCACCCTCGCGGTCGCGATCGTGCCGGCCACCCACAGGCGGGCACCCGACCCGATCGTGTGGCTCGCCGGCGGGCCCGGGGACGACGCAAACTCCGAGATCGGGATGGCGCTCAACGGCGGCCTGAACCGCGACCGCGACGTGATCTTCATGTCCCAGCGCGGGACGTACTCGGCCGACCCGGCACTGACCTGTCCGAACATCGACCGGTTCAACGCGGACTCCCTCGACCTCGTCTACGGCGCGCCGTCCACCGGGCGCCTGCACGTCGGGGCGACGCGCGCCTGCCGCGAGCGGCTGGTGGGCCTCGGGGCCGAGCTCGGCACGTACAACAGCACCGAGAGCGCCGACGACTACGCGGACCTGCGCAGGGCGCTCGGCCTGCGGCAGTGGAACGTGTTCGGCATCTCCTACGGCACCGACCTGGCCCTCGTCTACATGCGCCGGCACCCGGAGGGCCTTCGGTCGGTCGGGATCGACGGCATCCTGCCGCCGTCCCTGGCGAGCGGAGCCGTCACCTGGAAGGCCGCGAGGGAGGGCTTCGACGGCATCTTCGAGGCCTGCGCGGAGCAGCCCGCCTGCAACAGCCGCTATCCGGGCCTGAAGGCCACCTTCGAACGCCTCGTGAGTGAGGTCGAGGCCCGGCCGGTCACCACCACCGTCACGGTGCCGGGTCAGCCGGCGCCGGTGGAGGTCGTGCTGGACGGCGGCGTCCTGGTGAGCTGGCTGACCTTCGCCAGCCATCTGGCGGCCGGCGTGCCGCGCTCCATCGACGAGCTGGCCCACGGCAACCCGCAGCGGATCGCCGCGCAGTGGGCGGGCGGCAAGCTCAGCCCGGCGGCCATGGGCCGGGTCTCGCACGGGCTCTCCTACGGCGTCTTCTGCAGCGAGTGGACACCGTTCGAGAGCGAGGAGGACGTGATCCGGGCCGGCCGGCGGCTGTTCCCGTCGTTCCCCCGGTCGGTGCTGGCCAACGCCCCGGCGCTGCCCTTCTTCCACGACGACTGCCGCGCCTGGAACGTCCCGCCCGCGGCGCCCTCGATCCGGGAGGTGACGCGCAGCGACATCCCGACGCTCGTCATGTCCGGCGGCTTCGACTCCCAGACCGCGCCGAGCAACGGGGCGTACGCCGCCCGCACCCTGAGCCGGTCGACCGCGGTCACGGTCCCCTACGTGGCCCACGTGGTCTTCGCCGACTCGGCGTGCGCGCAGACGATCACGGTGTCGTTCTTCGACACTCCGAGCGCACCGAGGACCGGATGCCTCGCCGGCCTCCGGCCGCCCGAGTTCGAGATCGGGGCGTGAGGCCGGCCGGCCACCGAACCGCCGGCCGCGCACCCCGGGAGGACACCTGGCAAGGACACGATGCCGGTGTCCTCCAACGGCGGACAGGCACCCCGCCGAGCTGCGGCGGGTCGGCGGCGGGTCAGCAGCGGGTAGGCGGCGGAAAAGAAATCTCGCCGGGGTTGAACCACCTCGCGCCGGCATCCGTGTTGGTGGTGCACGCGGTACCGAGCCGCACCGGGCCCCGGGCCCGAAGCCAACACACCCACCAACAGGGGGAGTTCGCCATGCCCAAGTTCACCGGAAGCCGTCGTCTGCTCGCCGCCGCCGGCCTCGCCGCCATCGTTCTGACCGCGACCGCCTGCGGGCCCGGGGACGACGACTCCACCGACGCCGCCGCCACGGCCGCCGCAACCGCCGCCGCCCCGGCCGGCTCGGGGGCGTCCGCGCCCGGGGCGGCCGGGGCGGCCGGCGGCGGCCGGCTGGTGGCGGCGGACTCGCCCACGCTCGGCGCGATCGTCACCGACGGCTCGGGCCGCACGCTCTACCGCTTCGACAAGGACACCAGCAAGCCCTCCGCCAGCACCTGCGTCGACGCCTGTGCCGCGAAGTGGCCGCCGGTCCCCGCCCAGGAGAAGGTCGACGTCACCGGCGTCGAGTCGGCCCTGGTCGGCACCGTGACCCGGCCCGACGGGAGCAAGCAGCTCACGCTGAACGGCTGGCCGCTGTACCGCTTCGCCGGGGACACCGCGGCGGGGCAGACCAACGGTCAGGGCGTCGGCGGCACCTGGTTCGCCAGCACGCCCGAGGGCAAGAAGGCCCAGGCCGCCGCCGGCGGCGCGGCCACCGGGCAGGCGAGCGCTCCGGCACCGTCCGCGAGCAAGCCGCAGACCGGCGGTTACCCGAACGGCTACTGACGGGCCACTCGAAGCAGGTCGCCGGACGACCGGCCTCGGGACGGCCCGCCGAACAGCGTCACGGGAGGCGGGCGGCTCCTCCGGAGCGTGCTTGCCTCCACGGCAGCCCCCCGCGAGACTGTCGCGGTGCTGCACCTGGTTCGTGATCACCGCTGGTCGGCGGGCGCCGTGCTCCCGTTCGGCGTCCTGCTCTGCCTCGTCCTCGCGCTCTCCCTCCTGACGGTGCGGCTCTGGCCGAAGACCGCGGAGTCCGGCGACTACGTCGAGATCGGCGCCGTCGGAGCCGTCCACGCCGGCGGCGCCGCCGACGGTGTGCCCGCACCGGAGGAATCCGGCCCGGACGCCTCCACCGGCTCGTACACCGAGGACTGCGGCCGCAACCTGGAGGGGCACCGCAACAGCGACAACGTGGTGATCTCGCCGGGAGTCGTGGGCGGCGCCCACCACGTCCACGACTACGTGGGCAACCTGTCCACCGACGCCCTGGCCACCGACGCATCCCTCGCCGCCGCCGGGACGACCTGCACCGGCGGCGACCGCTCCAGCTACTACTGGCCGGTGCTGCGCCGGACCGACCGCGCCGGCGGCCCGGCCGCCGGGCAGGACGGGGACGTCGGACACTCCGCACACGGCGAGCAGAACGGCCGGACCGGGCACGACAACGTGGGCGAGATCCTCGTCCCCGAGACGGTGACCGTCGACTTCCGCGGCAACCCGTGGAGCAAGGTCGTGCCGATGCCGCGCTTCCTGCGGCTGCTGGAGGGCGATCCCACCGCGGCCACCGACGGCGGCGCGGAGGCCAGGGCCCGGTGGGGCTGCACCGGCTTCCCCGCCCGGACGACCGACCGCTACCCGCTCTGCCCCGCCGGCAGCCTGCTCACCCGCACCCTCGACTTCCCCAGCTGCTGGGACGGGCGCGGCACGGACAGTCCCGACCACCGCACCCACGCGGTGTTCCCCTCCGCCACCGGGGTCTGCCCGCACCGGACCTTCCCGATCCCCCACCTCCGGGTGACCGTCGGCTACCGGCCCCCGCCCGGCCGGGCGTTCGCCCTGGACGCCTTCCCCGAACAGCACCACAGCCCGCTCACCGACCACGGGGTCTTCATCGGGGTCATGACCGACGAACGGATGGCGGCGCTGGTGGCCTGTCTGAACCAGAATCGCAGCTGCCGGGAATCCGGTTGAACCGGACGGCCGCCGCGTACGTGCTCTTCGTGGCACCCCACGACGGAGGAATGGCGGATGGCGAGGACACGACCCGCGACACAGCGCGGCGCGGCCGACGAGGCACTGATCAGAACGCTCTACGAGCAACACGGCGGCGCGCTGCTCGCGTACGCCATCCGGCTCACCGGTGACCGGGCGGCGGCCGAGGACGCGGTGCAGGAGACCCTGATCCGTGCCTGGCGGAACCCCGAGGCCCTCACCGAGGCCCGGGGCTCGGTGCGCAGCTGGCTGCTGACGGTGGAGCGGAACCTGATCACCGACCGGTTCCGGGCCAAGGCCGCGCGCCCCGCCGAGGTCGCCGAGGTGTCCGAGCAGTCGGCCACCGTGCCGGTGCAGCGCGACCACGCCGAGGGCGTGGTGGAGGCGCTGGTGATGACGGAGGCACTCGAACAGCTCTCGCCCGAGCACCGGGACGTGCTGCGGTCGATCTACTTCCAGCAGTTGTCGGTCGCCGAGGCCGCCGAGCAGCTGGGCGTGCCGGCCGGGACGGTCAAGTCCCGTGCGCACTACGCACTGCGGGCGCTCAAGCGGTCGTACGCCGGCAAGGCCGGGACGTTGAAGGAGGTGGCGGTGTGAGCACGGAACAGCACGGAACGAACACGGAGCAGCACGAGCGGAACGCGGAGCTCATCGGCGCCTACGTCCTGGGCGCGCTGGAGCCGGCGGACGCGGCGTCGGTCCAGCGGCACCTGGCCGGCTGCGCTCCCTGTGCCCAGGAGGTGGCCGAGTTGCAGGATCTGGAGCGTGTCCTGGGCGAGGTGCCGCCCGAGATCCTGGTGGACGGGCCGCCCGAGGGCGGCGACCTGCTGCTGCAGCGGACCCTGCGGCAGGCGCGGGCGGAGCGGGGCTCGGCCGTCCTGCGGCGCCGGGCCTGGATCGGCGTGGCCGCGGTGGCCGCGGCTGCGGCGGTGCTGGCCGCGGGTGTGTCGCTGGGCCGGAGCACGGTGTCCGACCGTCCTCCGGTGGCGGTCGGTCCGGGCCCGTCGTCCGCGACCGTGGCACCGCCCCCGGCGGGCACCCGGACCGCTTCGGTGACGGAGCCGTCCACGGGCGCGCGGATGACGCTGACGGTCACTCCGGCGATGGGCTGGGTGCGGGTGAGCGCGGCGGTCACGGGGATCCCGGCGGGCCAGCGCTGCCGCCTGGTGGTCAACGGCAAGAGCGGGGCGAAGGTCGACGCCGGCAGCTGGCTGGTCTCCCCGGCCGGCGCCGAGAAGGGCACGACCCTGGACGGCTCGGCCCTGGTGGCGCCGGACGACGTCGCATCGGTCTCGGTGGTGAACGATGCGGGCCGGACGTTCGTGACGGTCCCGGTGTAGGCGGGAGGGGGCCGGGCGGTCGGACGACCGCCCGGCCCCCTCCGGGCACTGCACGGGCACTACGCGGGCACTACGCGGCGGGCCCGGCCAGGATCACCCGGTCCGCGGCGAGCTCCGCCAGCAGGGCGTCCAGCTTCTCCCGGTCGACCGAGGGCATCACGAAGACGTGCACGTAGCTGCGGCGGGTGGACTCGTCGCCCGGGACCATCAGCACGTCCTGGGAGGAGAGCGACCACTTGGCCACCAGCTCCGGGCTGGGCTGGCGGAACCGCACGGTGACGGCGCCCGGGGTGCGGGCCGGCCAGAGCTCGACGCCCAGCTCCCGCTCCATCGCCTGCAGGCGGCCCTCCAGGTAGCCGGCCAGCTCCTGGGCGCCGCGTATCCGGTCCACCTGGTCCTGGTAGGAGTGCCGGGACAGGTGGTCCCAGAGGACCAGCGGGGAGAAGCCGTTGCGGGAGCCGGCGAAGGTGGTGTCGGGCGCGCCGATGTAGTCCGGCTGGGAGGGCGGCGAGATCTGGTACTTCACCTTCGTCATGTAGATGCCGCACGGCCACGGTGCGCCGGGCCACTTGTGGCCGCTCATCGCGATCGAGGAGACCATGTCGACGTCGCCGAGCTCCGCGGTGGGCAGCCGGAGGCCGAAGTCGAACTCCGGCAGCTCGACCTCGGGGGTCCAGCCGTACGCCGCCGGGTCCTGGGCGGCCATCCGCAGGAAGGGCGCGTAGCCGGCACCGAGCGCGCCGTCCACGTGGATCCAGAAGCCGCGGCGCACGTCGACCAGCGGCTCGCCGGTGCGCGGGTCCTTGCCGTGGACCACCTCGCGGCGGACCAGGCCGTGCCGCTCGAAGATCGGCAGCAGCCGCTCGCAGACCCGGCGGACGTCGTCGTGGGCGCCCTTGAAGGTGCTGCCGAGGTTGAGGTTGACGAAGACCGGGTGGCCCTTCGCGGCGAAGAACTCGACCAGCACGGCGAGGGCGTCGACGTCGATCTCGCCCGGGCCGTCCCAGGAACCGCCGGACGGCCCCGGGGCGGAGGGCACCTCGGTGGGCCACTCGCGGCGGCCGGTGACGGGGTCGGCCAGCGGGCACTCGTCGGCGTACTTCTCCAGGCCGACGGCGTGGAAGGTCTCGACGCCCAGGACGCGGACAGCCTTGGCGAAGGAGTAGTGGGTGTCCTCGGAGTAGAAGGCCACCGGGCGGTGGGCGTTCGGGTTGTCCCGGTCGGGCGCCGCCTGGACGTACCGCAGGGCGTCGAAGGGCGCGGCCGGCGGCTGGATCAGCGCCTTGCCGCTCAGGTAGTCCCGGGCGTTCCAGAGCGCGTACATGTTGCCCTCGGTCGAGCCCATGGAGAGCATGTAGCCCCAGTACGACTCGGGGTCGGCGGGGTCGTGCGGGCGCTCGGCGTTCCACAGCTTCGCGTAGTAGTCGAGCACCGAGCGCTCGATCACCTTGGTGTTCGGCTTGTAGCCGCCGCTCTGGAACGGGTCACCGAGGTTGTTGATGTTGTTCGGCATGAACCGGGCCAGGTCCAGCGCGGTGCCCTGGATGTCCTGGGTGGCCTGGTAGCCCATCAGGTGCCGGCGCTTGCGCGTCAGGTACTCGTCCACCGTGTCCAGGGCGCGCAGCCGCTGGTCGTCGTCGAGGCCGCCCGCGGGGAGCACGAACTCCCGGTGGTCCAGCTCCGCCCCCGGGTCGACGGCGGGCGCGGCTGTGGGCGCGGCGGCGAAGGTGGCGGTCGGGCTCATGGCTGCGGCACTCCGGGGTCGTCACAGATCGGCCGGCCCGTGCGCGGGAACGGCGGAGGGCGTTCGCCGCTCGCGCCCCAGGATGGAACTTCTCGCCACCGGATGGAAGGGTCTCCGAACATCATTCGGCCGATGCCCGCACGATCTTGCGAATCAACGGGATCGGCTGGAATCCTGGGAGCCGTGCCGAACAATCCGCAGCCCCGCCGGGCGCCCGTCGACGACGTCGACCGGGCGATCATCCGCGCCCTGGCCGACAATGCCCGGTTGCCGAACAACGCCCTCGCCGAGGCGGTGGGCATCGCCCCCTCGACCTGCCTGGCCCGGGTGCGCGCGCTCCAGGAGCGCGGGATCATCCGGGGCTTCCGGGCCGAGGTGGACCCGGCGGCGATCGGCCTGCCGCTGCAGGCGATGATCTCGGTCCGGCTCAGGGCGCACACCCGCGAGCAGAACGAGAGCTTCCGCGGCACCGCCCCCGACCTGCCCGGCGTGCTGGCGGTCTTCCACATGGCGGGCTCCGACGACTACCTCCTGCACGTCGGCGTCGCCGGCCCCGAGGCGCTGCGCGACTTCGTCGTCGACCACCTCACCACCCACCCGGCGGTCGCCCAGACCCGGACCAACCTGATCTTCGAGCAGATACCGGGCCGCCGCTACCTCGCCCCGGAGCGCTGAGGCCCCGCGACGGCCTCGGCCCGCCCCGTCAGGCCGGGGCGGGCCGGCGGCGGGCGAGGAGCTTGCCCAGCTCCCAGAGCAGCAGCAGCGCGAGCGCGGCCAGCAGCGCCCAGCCGAACTGCCGCGCGTTGAGCTCGGTGGTGCCGAGGATGCGGCGGAACGCGTCCATCTGCGTCACCAGCACCGCCAGGACGAACTCCGCCAGGGCCGCCAGGTTCATCTGCTTGCTGTCGAAGGTGTGCGTGCTCAGCACCGACGCGCGCTCGCTGCGGCACTCGAACGCCGCCACGATCAGGCAGAGCGCGAAGGCCGTGAACGCCATCGAGTTGCCGATGTGAACGCTGCCGTAGTGGCGCTCCCCCAGCTTGATCAGGCCGAGCAGCGCGGCCGTGACGGCCAGCCCGGCCAGGCCCACGGTGACCACCACGGGCCTGGTCAGCACCGACTCGCCGCGCGGGCGCGGGGTGCGCGCCATCAGCCCGGGGCTCTCCCGGTCGAAGCCCAGCGCGAAGCCGAACGGGGCGTTGACCACGAAGTGGATCCAGAGAACCTGCGGCGGGGTGAACGGTTCGCCGGCCGCGATGTTGAGGACGGTGGCGCCGAGGAAGGTCAGCACGAAGGCGACCAGCAGCAGGAGGACGAAGCGGATGTACTTGGTCAGGTTGTCGTAGAGCTTCCGGCCCTCCGCCACGGCGTGCACGATGGTGGCGAAGTTGTCGTCGGCGAGCACCATCCGGCTGGCGTTCTTGGCCACGTCGGTGCCGCTGCCCATCGCGATGCCGATGTCGGCGGCCTTGATCGCCGGCGCGTCGTTGACACCGTCGCCGGTCATCGCGACCACGTCGCCCTTCTTCTTGAGCGTGTCGGCGAGCAGCACCTTGTGCTCCGGCGCCACCCGGCCGACCACGCCGATGCCGTCGATCCGGGCCAGCCGCTCGTGCTCGGGCAGGGCCGCGAAGTCCGCACCGAGCACGGCCTCGCCGGTGATGCCGAGCTGACGGGCGATGGCCGCGCCGGTGGTCACGTCGTCGCCGGTCACCATGCGGACCCGGATGTGGGCGGCCTGCGCGCTGGCGACGGCGTCCTTGGACTCCGCACGCGGCGGGTCGACCATGCCGACCAGGCTGGTCATCCGCAGCGCGGTGACGTAGCCCAGCAGGTCGCCCGCCGGGTCGAAATCCGCCGGGTCGAGGTCCCGGAACGCGGCGGCCATCACCCGGCGGCCCTCGGCGCCCATCCGGGCGACCTGCGCCTCGGCGCGCCCGCTCAGGTCCGCGTCCCAGGCGATGCCCGCCCCGTCGGCCTGCGCGGTGGTGGCCCGCGACGTCACCGCGGGCGCGGCGCCCTTGACGAAGCACCGCACCACCCGGCGGCCGCCCGCGTCCACCGCGTCGGTGAAGACCGCCATCAGCTTGTAGGTGGGGTCGAACGGCAGCGTGGCGAGCCGCGGGTACCGCTCCCGGCTGGCCTCGGTGTCCAGCCCGGCCTTGTGCCCGAGCACGAGCAGGGCGCCCTCGGTGGGGTCGCCCACCACCTCGCCGTCCACCAGCTCGGCGTCGTTGGCGATCAGGAACGGCAGGACGGCGTCCTCGACGTCCGCCGAGGCCCCCGCGACGTGATGGATCCGGCCGTCGAGACGGTAGCCGGTGCCGGAGACGGTGTAGCGGTCGGTGGGGCTGAGCACCTCGACGACGGTGACCTGGTTCATCGTCAGGGTGCCGGTCTTGTCCGAGTTGATCGCCGAGGTGAAGCCGAGCGTCTCGACGGACGGCAGCTCCTTCACGATCGCGTTCCGCTTGGCCAGGCTGAGGCTGCCGACCGAGAGGATGACCTGGCTGACGGTCGGCAGCGCCTCCGGGATGGCGGCGATGGCCAGCGACACGGCGCTCACGAACAGCGCGTCCCACTCCTGCCCGCGGCTGCGGCCCAGCGCGAACATCACGACCATGGTCAGTCCGGCCGCGCCCGCGATCCACAGCGTCAGGGTGTTGAGCTCGCGGGTGAGCGGCGACTGCTCCTTCTCGGTCGCCGAGAGCATCCCGGAGATCTTGCCCAGCTCGGTGTCGGATCCGGTCGCGGTGATCACGAGAAGTCCGCTGCCGTGGGTGACCGGGGTGTTCATGAACGCCATGTTCGACTGCTCGCCCGGGGCCAGCCGCTCCCCCGGCACGATGCCGGTGTCCTTGACCGCCGGCACGCTCTCCCCGGTCAGCGCCGACTCGTCGATCTGCAGGGCGCTGGCCCGGACGATCCGCCCGTCCGCCGGCACCTGGTCGCCCGCCGAGACGAGTACGACGTCGCCCACGACCAGCCCCTCGGCCGGGATCTCCGACTCGGCGCCGTCCCGCCGGACCCGGGCGGTCGCCTTCATCATCGACTTCAGCGCGTTCATCGCGCTCTCGGCCTTGCCCTCCTGCCGCAGACCCACCACCGCGTTGAACAGGGTCAGGACGACGAGCAGGATGCCGGTGGACCACTCCTTGATCGCCAGCGAGACCACCGCGGCCGCCACCAGGATGAGCTGCATGTAGCTGCGGTACTGGTCGAGGAAGCGCAGCCAGCCCGGCCTCGGCCGCTCCTCCGGCAGCGCGTTCGGCCCGTTCGCGGTGAGCAGCTCGGCCACCCGCGCGGCGCTCAGCCCGGTGGACGGATCCACCCCGAACCGGGCGGCGGCCTCCTCGGCGGACCGCCCGTACCACGGTGTCCCGGCGTCCGCTCCCGGCGGCTCGGTCGGCTCGGCCATCTCTCGCTCCTCCTGTCCGGCCTGTCCGGGCCGCTCAGCCGGCCCGGTGCCGCGCCGCGTACGGATCCCGGGCGGCGCCGTGCGGGGCCTCGGCCTCCAGCTGCCGCTTGGCGGCCCGGAGCTCCTTCAGAGCCGTCCGGCCGACCGTCGGGTACTGCGGGTCGATCTCCATCAGGGTGTGCGCGAGCACCGCCGCCGCGCAGATGCGGGCGAACCACTTGCGGTCGGCCGGCACCACGTACCAGGGGGCCCAGGGCGTACTGGTGGCCGACAGCATCTCGGAGAACGCCTCCTGGTACTCGTCCCAGTACCCGCGCTCGCGGATGTCGGCCGCGGAGAACTTCCAGTTCTTCTCCGGCAGGTCGATCCGCTTCAGGAAGCGGGTGCGCTGCTCCTCCTTGGAGAGATTCAGGAAGACCTTCACCACCTTGAACCCGTTGTCGGTGAGGTGGCGCTCCCAGTCGTTGATCGCGCGGAAGCGGCGGCGCCAGATCTTCCGGCCCCGGGCCTCCGCCGGCAGCCGCTGCCGGTCGAGGTTCTCCGGGTGGACGCGCACCACCAGGACCTCCTCGTAGTGCGACCGGTTGAAGATGGCGATGTCCCCGCGGGCGGGCAGCCGCTGCGCGTACCGCCAGAGGAAGTCGTGGTCCAGCTCCTCCGCGGAGGGCACCTTGAAGCTGCTCACGTGGACGCCCTGCGGGTTCACCCCGCTCATGACGTGGCGGATCGTCCCGTCCTTGCCGCCGGCGTCGAGCGCCTGGAGGCAGAGCAGCACCCCGTAGGTGTCCTGGGCGGCCAGTCGTGCCTGGTACTCCGCCAGCAGCGCCACACCGGTGCGGAGCAGCTCGGCTCCGTCCTTCTTCTTCATCCCCGCCTTGTAGCGCGGGTCGAAGTCCCGCGTGAGGTCCACCGTCGATCCCGGCTCCACCCGCAGCGGCTCGATGAACTCCGCTATGCGTTCGGCCGTCCGCCCGTCCGCCATCGCCCGCACCACCCTCTCGTCGGTCCGGCAGGCACCGCCGCCAACGGCCCGGACCGTCGGGCGCCCCGGCCCGCCTGCACCGCGCCGCGGCCGGCGACCCCGGGACCGCTTCTGTCACCCTCCGACCAGCGGCCATGGGCGGCAACCGTGCTGGGCCGTTCGGGTTGCGGCGCCCGCTCCGGGGCCGGTGGCCGGCAGGTCTGGGGCCGGAAGGTCTACCGGGGCACGGAGCGCACCAGCAGCAGGGCGATGTCGTCGGTGCGGTGCTCGGCCTGGCCGGCGCGGCCGATGAGGGCGTCGGCGAGGCGGTCGAGCGGTTCGCGGCCGTGGCGGGCCAGGGTGGCGATCAGGCCGGCCACCGCCTGGTCGAGGTCGGTGCCGGGGGCGTCGATGAGGCCGTCGGTGTACAGGACCAGGGTGGTGCCGATCGGCAGGTCGATGCGGATCTGCGGGTACTCGGCGGCGGGGTCGACGTTCAGCACCATGCCGGTGAGCGGTTCCAGGGCGCGCGCCCGGCCGTCCGGGCCGTAGAGCAGCGGCACCGGGTGGCCGGCGTTGGCCAGCCAGGCCTCGCGGCGGTCGAGGTCGACGCAGAAGTAGGTGCAGCTGGCCAGCAGGGCGGTGTCGAGATCGGCCAGCAGGCGGTTGGTGCGGGTGAGCACGGTGCTCGGGTCGGCGTCGGCCGCGGCGAAGGCGCGGACCGCGGTGCGGACCTGGCCCATCAGCGCGGCGGCGTTCACGTTGTGGCCCTGGACGTCGCCGATGACCACGGCCACGCTGTCCGGCCCGACCCGGATCAGGTCGTAGAAGTCGCCCCCGACGTCCATGTCCTCGGTGCACGGCAGGTAGCGGGCACTGATCTCCAGGCTGGGGACGGCGGGCAGCGCCCGGGGCAGCAGGCTCTCCTGCAGGCCGTGGGCGAGGACCAGCTTGGTGTCGTACAGCCGGGCGCGGTCCAGGGCCTGGGCGATCAGACCGCCGAGCGAGGTGAGGACGGCGCGCTCCTCCGTGTCGAAGCGGTGCGGCTCGGCGAAGGCCAGCACGCAGGTGCCGATCAGGCGGCGCGAGGTCACCAGCGGCAGGTAGGCCCAGGCGGCCATGCCGTCCTGGGTCTCGTGGCGGTCCGGGTAGAGCCGTTCCAGCTCCGCACGGGTCTCGAAGAACGCAGGCACCGGGTTGGTCGACGCCTGGACGCCGGGCGTGGACTCGCTCAGCGACGTGCCGTCGAACTGGTCGACCAGCCCGGCCGGGTAGCCGCGGTGGCCCGCGATGCGCAGACGGCCGCCCTCGGCCATCAGCACGGCGACGGCCTGGCCGCCGAAGGCCGGCAGGATCTGGTCGGAGACCATGGTCACCACGTCCTGCACGCTGATGGCCTCGGTGAGCGCGCTGGCGAGGTGGAGCAGGTGGTAGAGCGCGCCGGGCCGGGTGTGCACGGTCCGCTCGGCGGGCCGCTCGCCCTGTCCGTCCGGCCGGGCGACGTCGGCGGCGACGATCTGCACGGTGACCCCGGAGGCGTCCGGGAAGAGCCGGAACGACAGCCACCGGTCCGGCGGCCGCAGCGCGACGAAGGAGGTGGGCTGCCCGCCGATCACCGCCGCCCGGTAGTGGTACTCGTACACCGGGTCGCGCAGCCAGCGCAGCACCGACCACGGGCGCGCGCCCAGCAGCTTCTCCACCGGCACGCCCAGCAGCTCCGCCGCGGTGGGGGTGACCGCGGCCAGCCGGCCGTCCAGGTCGATGTCGCAGACGCCCTCGGGCAGCCGGGCCGGCATGGTGACGAGGGGGTCGGCGGCCCGGTTCTCCGCCACCACCGGGACCGGGCCGGGCCGGACCGGACGGCCCGCCCGGGCCGCCTCCGCCAGGACCTCGGCCAGCCGCCGGGCGAGCGCCTCCAGCGCTTCGCGTTCGCGGGGCGGCAGCTCCGGGGGGTGCGTGGCGGGCCAGAGCAGGAAGAGGGCCCCGTACGTCGTGCTCCGCGAGACCAGCGGGACGGCGGCGAGGCAGAAGGCGTACGGCATCGCGACCGCCACCCGCGGGTAGCGGCGCGCCATCTCCTCGGCGCCGCCCACCCAGACGACCCGGCCGCTGCGCGTGGCGTCGACCACCGGGATCGGCACGGTCATGCCGACGTGCTGCCACGGCCTGGTGAACTGCCGGGCGGCCCCGAACGTCATGACGAGTTCGAGCAGCTGCCGGTCGTCCGAGAGCAGGTAGAGGCCGCCCAGGTGCGCGCCGAGGCGCTCCGGCACCGACCGCAGGATCTGCGCCACCAGCTCAGGACCGCGGCCCGCCGTCGCCTCGGCAGCCTCGGGTGCGGGCTCCGAGGACGGACCCCGTGACATGCCCACCACTAGAACCCCATTCGAGCGAACCCCGTTCGAGCCGACGGGTGAGCCCGTAGCCTCCCCTCCATACTGGCCCGGCCGGGTGCCATCCGTCCCGTTGCCGGCCCGACGGCGGGGGCGTCCTCACGGTCGGCGGGGGCGCGGTCACGGATTCCGCACGGCCCTCCCGTTGCCCACCCCCGGCACCGGCGGCGCCGCAGCGCGCCGCTGGCGGCGCAGCCAGACGGTGAGCAGCACGCAGGGCAGCACCAGGCCGCAGACGCTGAGCACGAGGAACTGCGCGAAGCCGCTGATGTGGCTGACCAGCCATGCGAAGTTCTGCCCGAAGAAGCCGACGACGAAGGACAGCGGCAGGAACACGGTGGCGACAATCGTGAGCCGCTCCATCGTGGCGCTCTGCCGGAGGTTGATCCGGTTCTGCTCGACCGAGATGACCGCGATGTTCGCCTCCAGGACCGTCGCCAGCAGGTCGCGCTGGGCCGCGACCTCCTCGTTGACCAGCAACAGGTGGTCGTGCACGTCGCGCAGGTACGGCAGGAGCTCGCTCGGCGCCCGGCCGGCCTGCAGCCGACGGGCCACCACGCCGAGCAGCGGGTGCACGGCGCGGTAGAAGTCGGTGGCCTCGCGGCGCAGGGAGTAGATCCGCTCGGTCGGGGCGACCGCGCCGGAGAACACCGTGGCCTCGATCTGCTCGATGTCGCGTTCCAGCTCGGTGACGACGGGCGCGTAGCCGTCCACCACCTGGTCGAGGATTGCCCAGAGCGTCGACGCGCTGCCGGTGCGCAGCAGCTCGGGCCGGCGCTCCAGCCGGCTGCGCGCGCCGGCCAGCTCGCTGGCGACCCCCTGGCGGACGGTGATCACGAAGTGTTCGGCGAGGAAGACGCTGATCTCGCCGGTGTCGACCTCCTCGCGCTCGTCGTCGTAGCGCGCGGTGCGCAGGATGATCAGCTCCGTGCCGTCCTCGTACTGCTCGGCCTTCGGCCGGAGGTGGAAGGCCTGGGCGTCCTCCACGGCGAGTTCGTGCAGCCCGAAGCTCTCGCGGACCTTCGCCAGCTCCTCCTCCCCCGGCTCGAACATGCCCAGCCAGACGAAGCCGCCCTGGGTGCAGCGCGCCGCCGCCTCCTCCAGCGGCATCGGGCCCTCGTGCTGCCGGCGTCCGTCGCGGTAGTGCGCGCAGTCGACGATCATGGCCTTCCTCCTCGCGTCCGGCCGCTGCCGCCCTCTTCCGATGATCCCGCCGATCCGGTGCGCGGCTCCCTCCGGTCCGCGCCCGGGGGCCGCGGGGGCGGTGCCGACCGGCGTCTGCACGCCTTGTTCCCCGGGCCTCCCCGGTGCCGTAGCGTGGCCGCGTGAACGCGAACTCGTCCGCGCGGCACGACGCCGTGATCGTCGGTGGTGGGCACAACGGGCTGGTGGCGGCGGCGTACCTCGCGCGGGCCGGCCTCCGGGTGCTGGTGCTGGAACGGTTGCCACAGGTGGGCGGGGCGGCGGTGTCGGCCCGGGCGTTCGCGGGGGTGGACGCCCGGCTGTCGCGCTACTCGTACCTGGTGAGCCTGCTGCCGCGGAAGGTGGTGCGCGACCTGGGGCTCCGGCTCGACCTGCGGCGGCGGCGGATCTCCTCCTACACGCCCGCCGTCCGGGGCGGGAAGCCCACCGGGCTGCTGGTGGACGCCTCCGACCCGGGCCGGACGCGGGAGTCGTTCCGGGCACTGACCGGGGCGGACCGGGAGTGGGAGGCCTGGCAGCGCTTCTACGGGACAACCGGGCAGGTCGCCCGGCGGGTGTTCCCGACGCTCACCGAGCCACTGCCCTCCCGCGCCGAACTGCGCCGGCTGGTCGCGGACGACGCCGCCTGGGACGCCCTGTTCGAACGGCCGCTGGGCGAGACGATCGAGCGGACCTTCGCCGACGACCTGGTACGCGGCGTGGTGCTGACGGACGCCCTGATCGGCACCTTCACCCACGCCCACGACGCCGCGCTGCGGCAGAACCGCTGCTTCCTCTACCACGTGATCGGCAACGGCACGGGCGACTGGGACGTCCCGGTCGGCGGGATGGGCGCGGTGACGGGCGCACTGGCCGGGGCCGCGCGGGCCGCCGGCGCCGAGATCCGGACCGACTGCGAGGTCACCGCGATCGCCACCGACGGCCGCGGCGACGCCGAGGTGACGTACCGTCATCAGGGCGGCGAGGCAACGGCGGTGGGCCGCCGGGTGCTCGTGAACGCCGCTCCGGCGACACTGGCCCGGCTGCTCGGCGAGCAGCCCGGGCCGGGGCCCGCGCCCGAGGGCGCCCAGCTGAAGGTCAACATGGTGCTGCGCCGCCTGCCCCGGCTCTCGGACGCCGCCGTCGATCCGCGGGACGCCTTCGCCGGCACCTTCCACATCGCCGAGGGCTACCGGCAGTTGGAGACCGCCTACGCGGAGGCGGAGGCCGGGCGGATCCCGTCGGCGCCGCCGTCCGAGATCTACTGCCACACCCTGACCGACCCCTCGATCCTCGGCCCCGAGGCCGTCCGGCAGGGGTTCCAGACCCTGACGCTGTTCGGCCTGCACATGCCCGCCCGGCTGTTCACCGATCCTGCGGCCAAGGAGCGCGCCCTGGCGGCGAGCCTGGCGCAGCTCGACTCGGTCCTGGCCGAGCCGATCGCCGACTGTCTGGCGACGGACGCCGCCGGGCGCCCCTGTGTGGAGGCCAAGACGCCGCCCGACCTGGAGCGGGAGATCGGCCTGCCGGGCGGGCACATCTTCCACCGGGACCTCGAATTCCCCTTCACGGAGGGGAGTCCGGACAGCGCCGCGGCGCGCTGGGGCGTGGCGACGGCGCATCCGGACGTGCTGCTGTGCGGCGCGGGCGCGGTCCGCGGCGGCGGCGTCAGCGGCATCCCGGGGCACAACGCGGCGCAGGCGGTGCTGGAGGAGCTGGGCCGGTAGCGCACCGGCCGGCCCTCGCGCCTCGACGGAGGCGGGGGCGGGGGCGGGGGCGGCCGGGGCGGGGCCGACCGGGCGCCGGGCTGCACTCCCGCGCCCGAACACGCCGAGTGACGGGGTCGATCACCGAGCGTCCACCGAAGCCGTCCCACTCCCCCGGCGAGCACCCCAACTGGACGCCCAGGGTGGCACGGCGGTCACCGTCCGCCCCCGCCGTCGGCCGCCGGCCCGGAAACCTGGCGCGTCACTCCCCGTAGCGGTTTACTGGGAGTGAGCAGGGCAGGGAAACGGAGGCCCGGCGATGGCTTGCCCACACCCGTACGGATTCCACACCGAAGTCCGCGACCACTACGCGACGGCCGGGGCGGAGGTGACCCGACTGGTGCAGTCCGTCGCCGAGGAGCAGTGGACGGCGCCCACCCCCTGCCGGAGCTGGGACGTCCGCGCCCTGGTCAACCACCTTGCCGCACAGCACCTCTGGGTCTGCCAGGCGGTCGCCGGCTACGCCCCGGAGCAGATCGGCCGCCGCTTCGAGGGCGACGTCCTGGGCCGCAACCCGCTCGGTGTGTGGACGATGGCCGTCGACACCGCCGTCCGCGCCATCAACCAGCCCGGCGCCCTGGACCAGTTGGTCCACGTGCCGTACGGGATGCGCGATGTCGGCGGCTACACCCGGGAGTTGACCGCCGAGACGGTCGTGCACAGCTGGGACCTCGCCCGGGCCCTGGGCGAGGGCGGCCCGATGCCGCCGGGCGCCGCCCGGTACGCGCTCGCAGAGTTCCGGAACTACCGGAACCTCGCCGGCACCGGCCGGTTCGACCCGCCGCGCCCCACCCCACCGGGCGCCGATGCCCAGGAGCTGCTGCTCGCCTTCACCGGCCGCGACCCGCAGTGGTCCGCCGAGCGACTCCGCTGACCACCGACCCCGGCCCGCCCTTCGGCAGCGTCGAAGGTTTCCCACGCAAACCCGGCAGGCGACAGCGCGGCCGGCTGTGACGCGACACCGTGTCACAGCCGGCCGCGCTGTCTCGTCCCAATGGGTGCAGCACCGACTCAGAAGAGGAGCACGCGGGATGACGAGGATCGGCATCATCATCGGCAGCACCCGGCCGGGCCGGAACGGCGAGCAGGTCGCCGCGTGGGTGCGGGCACGGGCGGAACAGCACGCGGGCGACCGGGCAGCCTTCGAGGTGCTCGACCTGAAGGAGTTCGACCTTCCGCTGCTGGACGAGCCGCTTCCCGCGCTCGTCACGCCGGGCGGGAAGCCGCACACCGTCCGGTGGGCGGAGCGGGCCGGCGCCTGCGACGCGTACATCGTCGTCACGCCCGAGTACAACTGCGGCGCCCCGGCGTCCCTGCAGAACGCCGTCGACTACCTGTACCGGGAGTGGACGCGCAAGGCGGTCGCGTACGTCGGCTACGGCTCCTTCGGCGCCGTGCTGGCGGTGCAGGAGTTGCGGGCGCAGGCCGGGCGTCTGCAGATGGCAGACATCGGACCGCAGTTGGCGCTGTCGCTGCGGGACGACTTCGTCGACTTCACGAAGTTCGAGCCGCGGGAGCAGCACGTCCAGGAGCTCCAGCAGCTCGTCGACGAGCTGCTCGCGTGGAGCGCCGCACTGGAGCCGCTGCGCGCCGCCGCCCGGGCCTCCGCCTGAGCGGGCGAACCCGCCCCGGCCTCCTCGCGAGGAGGCCGGGGCAGGCCCGTTCACTGACGGATCGTCAGCCCGGTCCGGCTCAGGCGAGCTTCTGGCAGAGCATCGCGTACGGGCGCGAGGCCCAGAGCTCGTACCAGGGCTGGGTGGAGGCCACGCCGGCGACGAACTCGTCGTCGGCGCACTGGCCCTTGTAGTAGCTGTACGCGAAGTCGGCACCGCCGGCCGCCGCCGGGCGGCCGTCACCCTTGTCGAACCAGACCGTGCGGACCGAAGTGCCCAGCGGGACGGTCGACTTGGCGCAGAGGAGACCGAGGGATCGGCCGTTGCGGCTGTACCCGGTCGCGATCTGTCCGGCGGGGCACTGCGCCTTGGTGTAGCCGTACGCCCAGTCGGTGGTCACGTTCGCCTCACCGTGGACGACGGTGAAGGTGTGGTTCGCGTCCCACGGGGTGGCCTTGGTCGCGCCGGTGCAGAGGCCGCGGTCGCCGCCGTGGCTGAGGCCGATCAGCCGGCTGCCGTCCGGGCAGGAGGACTTGCGGGCCGAAGGGTCCCAGTCGGGCCGGGCCTTCAGGTAGGCCGAGCGGTTGTCGTCGCCCGTGCTGGAGTTGAGCGCCGTCCAGGCCACCGAGGGCGTCGGGACCTGTCCGACGCTCTGCGAGGTGATCGGCCACTCGCGGTGGAAGGCGAGGAACGGCAGGTCCTTCTCCAGGATCGGGGTGCCGAGGATGGCGAGGCGGGCCATCAGCGCCCCGTTGATGTCGAGTCCGCCGTAGAGGTCGACCGTGCCGCCGGCGCTGGGCGCCGCTCCCCCGCCGAGGACGACCGATCCGCTCACCGCGGTGCGCAGGTAGGGCTCGATCGAGGCCTTCACGCCGACCGCGTCGTACAGGGCGACCGAGCCCTCGGCGAGCAGGCCGGTCTTCAGCGAGGCGTTGCCCCTGAGGTCGAGGCGGAGCGGGGAGACGGTGGACGTCCCCGGTTCGGTGGTGGTGGTCCAGCCCTGGCCGCTGGTGTAGTCGGAGTGGACGCCCCAGTGACCGTCGTACGACTGCTCGGCGTCGACGGTGATCGTGCCGTCGGCGCTGATGTCCAGGGAGAGCTTGAAGTCCAGGTTGATCACGACCGGGAGGACACCGACCATCACCACGGGGCTGGCGCTGAGCTTGGCCAGCGGGATCTTGACGGAGGCGCCGCCGACGAGGTCCGCACCGCTGACGTGCCAGTCGGCGTGCGCGCCGAGGTCGAAGCCGATCCGGGCCTGCTGCGGGGCGAGGGCGCCGAGGCCGCCCTGGTAGGAGAAGCTCACGGTCGGGTCGATCGAGACCGACCCGGACAGCCGCACCGAGGAGCCGTTGGGCAGCGGGACGGTGGTGTCGGCGCTCAGCCCGAGGCCACCGCTGACCGAGCCCTGGCCACCGGTCGGGCCGGTGTCGACGGACACCTTGAGGTCCTTGACGTGCGGCTCGACCCGGAGCGAGGCGGGGCTGACCGGGGCCTTGAGGCCGACGTTGGCGCCGCCGAGCAGTTCGGGCAGGGCGGCCGGCCGGGTGCTGACGGCCACCGTCCCGTCGGAGGCCTGCTTGACGTCGGTGACGGCGACCAGCGCGCCCTGCGGGGCGGCCGGCGTGGGCGGGCTGTCGATCAGCTGACCGGGCTTGACCGCGGCGGCTGCGGCGCCGGACCCGGCTGCGGAGCTTCCGTCGGCGGCCGTGAGCACGGCGTCACCGGTGGCCCGGTCGTACGAGGACAGCGCCAGGGCGGGTGCGGCGGCGGGTGCGGCCGTGGCGGCCGGCGTGCCCGCCGGGGCCGGGGTCGCCACGGTGACGGCCGGCGTGCCGTCGGCCGGGGGCGCCAGGGACGTCGGCGCGGTGGGCTCGGCGGACGGGGCGCCAGGGCCCCCCGACGGTGCGTTCGGGCCGACTGACGGGGCGTCGGTCGCCGTCGCTGTGACGGCGGTGTCCGCCGCGAGGGCGGGCGCCGCCGCCGCGATGTTCAGGGTGTAACCGGAGAAGACGAGCAGCGCGGTGGTCGCGGCGGCAGGCAGCAGGCGCTTGCGTGGGGCCACGTGGGGTCCCTTCCGGGGCAAGGAGGCTGAGGGTTGGTCAGCCAAGCCTTCGGGAGGGCGCTTACCTTCATGCCCACAACAAGCGAAGCGACTCCGGACTGATCGTGAACATCCCGTGTTCGCGCCGGAGTCGGACGGCCACAGTCCCGCCGAAACGCGCCGCGCCGCCGGGGTCGGCGGCGCGGATCGGGCCCGGGCGCGGATCAGGCCGCGGCCGGATCAGGCCCGGGCGCGAATCAGGCCCGGGTGCGGCTCAAGCCTTCTTCACCACGCTGGACTTGAGCTGCATGGCGCCGAAGCCCTCGATGCGGCAGTCGATGTCGTGGCCGTCGACGCCGTCGACCAGCCGGATGTTGCGGACCTTGGTGCCTGCCTTGATGCCCGAGGCGCTGCCCTTGACCTTGAGGGCCTTGATGACGGTCACGGTGTCGCCGTCGGCGAGCACGTTGCCGACCGCGTCCTTGATCACCCGCTCGCCGGCCCCGGCGGAGGAGGCCTCGCCGCCCTCGGTGGGCATCCACTCGTGGCCGCACTCGGGGCAGACCATGAGGCCGTTCATCTCGTACGTGTACTGGCCCGCACACTGCGGGCACGGGGGGAGGTTGTCGCTCATGTGTTCAGGATATCCACGCCGCCGAGGCGCGTTTCCCTTGGTCAGCGGGCACACGGGCCCACGGCGCCACCCCTTTGGGCGGCGTGATCGCCGAGCCGGGGCGTCGCGGAAAACCGGTGGCCCGGGCGAGGTCGCCGATGTTAGCAATGTGACATGCTACAAGGTACTCACATCACCCTCCGGGCCCGGCACGAGACCGACGTCCCGGTACTCCAGACCGAGCTCTACGACGATGTCGCGACCCGCTCACGGGCCGACTCCCGGCCCTGGCGCCCTCTCCCCCCGGGGTCGACCCAGTCGCCGTACGTGGTCTCCGGGGCCTCCGACGAGGCCGCCTGCTTCTCCGTGGTCGAGACGGCCTCGGGAGAGCTGGCCGGCGAGGCCCTGCTCTGGGGCATCGACCTCCACAACCGGACCGCCCACCTGGGCATCGCCCTGCGGCCGGGCCACCGGGGGCGCGGATTCGCCACGGACGCCCTCCGGGTGCTCTGCCGCTACGGCTTCACGGTGCTCGGCCTGAACCGGCTGCAGTTGGAGACGCTCACGGACAATGCACCGATGGTCCGGGCCGCCACCGCGGCCGGCTTCACCACCGAGGGCACACTGCGTCGCTCGGCCTGGGCCTGCGGGGAGTTCAGGGACCAGGCGGTGCTCGGACTCCTGGTCGAGGAGTGGCAGGGCTGATCCCGCCCCGCCGAACGACGACCCCCGCAACCTCACGGGCCCGCGCCGCAGCGCGGGCCCGGCTGCGTCTCCGACTCGGGCGGAACGAACGCAAGCCGCTCCGGCATAGCGTTCACCCTCATCCCATTGCAACAATCAGGGAGGACTGTCGTTGCATTCCAGATATGACCGTTGCAACGATTTTGCGCTTCCTACCTGCGGCAATGGGAATTTGACGCAACACGCTCGTTGCCAGATCAGTGAGCGCAACGTAGCGTTTCCATCATCAGAAACGCCGGGCCGACAGGCTGCCCGGTACAACCGAAGGAGCGCACGATGCGTCAGTTCGCCACCCCCGCCCCGGTGTCCGCCGTCCTCGACGTCCCCGCGGGACGGATCGCGTTCATCGCCGACGACCGCACCGAGACCACCGTCGAGGTCCGGCCCGCCAACCCCTCCAAGAACCGCGACGTCCAGGCCGCCGAGCAGACCGAGGTCACCTACGCCGACGGCGTCCTGCGGATCACGGCGCCGGCACCCAAGAACCAGCTCCTCGGCCCCGGATCCGTCGACGTCACCGTCCACCTGCCCGCCGGCTCCGACATCGAGGCCAGGACCGCCGCCTCCGAACTCCGCGGCGTAGGCCGCCTCGGCGACATCGCCTTCGACGGCGCATACCGGCAGATCAAGATCGACGAAGCCGCGAGCGTCCGCCTCACCGCCACCGACGGCGACGTCGAGATCGGCCGGCTCAACGGCCCCGCCGAGATCAGCACCCAGCGCGGCGACATCCGGATCACCGAGGCCCTGCGCGGCACGGTCGTCCTCAGCACCCAGTCCGGCGACATCACCGTCGGCACCGCCGCCGGCGTCTCCGCCACCCTGGACGCCGGCACCGCCCACGGCCGCATCAGCAACGGCCTCCGCAACGACGGCAGCGCCGGGCTCGACATCCGCGCCACCACCTCCTACGGCGACATCACCGCCCGCAGCCTCTGAGGACACCTCGACGGATGTGCCGCCCGGGTGGGCCGCTCCGTGTGGCGGCGCCCGGGGGCCGGGCCGAGGATGGAGGCCGTTGTGCGTGTCCGTCGAGACCGGAGGTCAGGATGGCAACCCTGACGGTGTGGCGTTTCCCCACCGCGACCGGGGCCGATGAGGCCCTCGATACCCTGAAGCGGCTGCAACGCCAGGAGCTGATCAAGGTCCAGGACGGCGCCGTGGTCAGCTGGCCCGAGGGCGCCCGCAAGCCCAAGACCCGCCATCTGAGCGACATGACCGGCATGGGCGCCCTGGGCGGCGCGTTCTGGGGCTTCCTCCTCGGCATGATCTTCTTCGTCCCCGTGCTCGGCATGGCGGTCGGGGCGGCCTCGGGCGCCCTGGGCGGTCACCTCGCCAACTTCGGCATCGACGAGGCCTTCATCAAGCAGGTGCGGGAGAAGGTGACGCCCGGCACCTCCGCGCTGTTCGCGCTGACCACGGACGCCGTCCTCGACCGGATCAGGGCCGAGTTCGAGGGGTGGCACGCCGAGCTCGTCGAGACCAACCTCTCGGCGGACGAGGAGGCCCGGTTGCGCGAGGCCTTCACCGAGGGCGCGTAGCCGGGGGTCGGGGCTCGTCAGCACTGCCAGAGGAACGCGGCACCGGCACAGGGTTCGCAGGCGAAGGCGTAGGCCGTGCCGCCGCCCCCGAAGTTCATCGCGGTGACCGGGTCCGGTCCTTCCTGGAGCTGGGCGACGAAGGCCATCGGGCGGGCGCAGGAGGAACAGGACGGCGTCTCGTCGTACTGGAGCCAGTCGGGCTCACCGCCGAGCCGTCCGAGCACGGCCGACGTCGCGCTCCCGGTCCTCGCCGCCCTCACTGCCGCCGCCGTCGAGGTCGTCCAGGACGATCTGTGCGAGGAATTGCATCGGGCCGTCGCAGGAGGAGCAGCGGGGCCAGGCAGTGCCCTCCGACGCCAACGGCACGCCGCCCACCCTGGTCACCGCCGCATCCTCGTCGACCGGGCCGGCATTGATCATCAAGGTCGTCATGGACGGGACTCTAGGCGACCCCCCTGACAGACCGTCCTCGGGGAGCGCCCGAGGTCCGATCGACCTTACGACCGATGCCCCGGACGCGGACCGGGTGGTGCACTCCCTCACCGGGCCGGCCGAGCTGCTGTCCGCCCAGTAGCACTCGGGCCGACCGGTGGGCCGGGAGCACGGGACACTGCTTCGGTGCCGGAAGCGGCCGACAATCGGCTTGTTCCGGACGGCGGGCAGGAGGTCGCACCAGGGTCGGTCCGAAGCGAGACGGCCTGGTCGGAGCGGGGGTGGGTGGTGCCCGGCCGGCTCGCGGGCGCCTCGGCACGGGGGTGGTTCCGGCCAAAGCCGGGGACACCAACTGTCACGCCGCAGTTACCCGTTGACAGCATCGGGGCCCTCCGGGAGGTCGGGCCGGCGCCGGTCCGGTCGGGTTCCGGGCGGTTCCCGTCGGCCTCCGAGGGGATGACCGGAGTCGCCGAAATCACCACGTCGACGGGTTTGGGAGCCGCCTCCGACATCCGTTCCAGGTCACTGCGGCGACGAGATCCGGACACCGCCGAACACTCCGCCGGGGTGCCCGCCGGCCGGCGGGCCGCACCAGAGGAATTCGGCCAAAAACGGCTCCGGGAGGCGCAATCCGAGTGCTGCCGGGCGCGCCCGGAATCGCGTTGCCGCCCCGCCGCCGGGCGGCCTCCCGTCGGGGCGCACCCGAGGAGGCCGTCCGGGCGGGACCGGAGTGCCGGATGTGCAAGCTTCAAATGTCCGTCGGCTTTCGGCGGATGAGGCCGAGTCACCCCGGGGGCCGCCCATCCGGGGGATTGTCCTCCCAGCTCAGAAGCGGTAGCGCGAGCGGGCGCGGCACCGGGGAAGTCGCTCGACGGGCGGCGACGAGCCCGTATGTGGGCGTGCCATACCAAACCCGAGCGCGATGAATCCAGACCTGAGTTCGGGAGGATTTACAAGTACTCTGTCACCGACAGTCCGAGAACGTGTACGGCTCCGTGGGATCTCCCCTGGCATCAGGATCTTGCCGACAGGTGGTCGACGACGTTTCTGCGGTACTCGGGGTGACTTGTGGCGGAGGGGCACGCAGTGATTTTCAGTGTTCTTGGCCCGTTAGGGGTTCAGGCCAACGGAAGGCCAGTGAATCCGGGGTCGGCGCGCCAGCGGGCGGTATTGACCGCCCTCCTCCTGACGCCCGGCCAGCCGATGACGGCGGAACAGCTCACCGAGGCCGTCTGGCCGCGGAACCCACCGAACGACGTCATGGCGAATCTGCACAGCTATGTCTCGAATCTCCGGCGGCTGCTGGAGCCGAACCGGCCACCGCGCAGCCGGGACACGGTCCTGCGGCGGGATCCCACCGGCTACGTGCTGACCGTGGACGACGACTGCATCGACGCGTTCCGCTTCGAGCGGCTGCTGCACGAGGGCCGGAGGCAGCTCCAGGCCGGGCTGCACCAGAACGCGCGCCGGACCCTGGAGCGGGCGCTGGCACTGTGGCGCGGTTCCGCGTATCCGGAGGTGAGCGACTACGCGGTCGGCGCTCAAGCGGCCTCGCGGTTCGAGGAGTTGAGACTCCTGGCGCTGGAGAGCCTCTGGGAGGCCGCGCTGGCCGAGGAGCGCGACTTCTCGATGATCGCCGCCGAACTCCCCGCGCTCGCCATGCGGTTCCCGGCCCGGGAGCGGTTCAGCTGGCTGCTGATGAAGGCGCTCTACCGGTCCGGCCGACGGGCCGAGGCGATCGACGCGTACCACCGGACGCGCCGCACGCTGGCGGAGGAGTACGGCGTGGACCCCGGCCTGGAGTTGCAGGAGCTGTTCGCCACGATCCTGCGCGGCGAACGCCTCGCCGGCTCCGCCTGAACCGCCGTCCGGCACCCCCTTCGCGGGTGCCGGACCACGCGCCTCCCCGGCGGCTCCCCCAGCGGACGGCCCGGTCGGCGGCGGGCCCCGCGTCCGTCCGCCGGCCGGGCCGATTTACCTGCGCTTGATTGACATGCATATGCCAGTCAAGCCCTTGGACAAGTCTTTGTCGTGTCCGCGTCCTCGCAGGTCGGGGCAGTTGTCCGGGGCGGCTCCAAGAAAGCTCCAAGTCGGATCCAAGTTGCCTCCAAGTCACCGCCAAGACGCCACCAAGAAGTCCCTGGCAGGGTGCTGCTCGATGAGTACGTAGATCAACACGAGGCGGTCGCAATCACGCCGGACCCGGCGGGACGCAGCCGCCGCGGAGGCGCGGCCGACTCGCCGGAGGAGGGAACACACCGCTACCGACGCACCCGGGACGCACCCCGACCCGGACTGCCCACCGCGCCGGCCACCACCGCCCGGCCGACCGCACACCGCCGGTCCGCGGGCGGCCCGATCACCGGACACCCGGCCGCGGTCCGCGACGACCACACCACATGCGCCATCACCTGCACCGGCGGACCGGGCAGGAGCCGAGACGAAGAGGAAAGCCGAGTACGCCGTGGACCAGACGAGGTGTGAGGACGGCCCGGTCGCCGTCGTCGGACTGTCCTGCCCGCCGTCCGGACCCGCCGCCGACGCCCGGGGCCACGACGGCCCCGACGGCGGCGCCGCCTTCTTCGGCGTCCCGGCCGAGCGGGCCGCCGGGTTCGGCCCCGCCGACTGGGCCGCGCTGGAACTCGGTTGGGCCGCCCTGGAGGACGCCGGGATCATCCCCGCCGCGCTGCGCGGGAGCCGGGCCGGCGTCTTCCTCGCCGCGTCGGCCGAGGACCGCCTCGCGGAGCGCTTCGCCGCCGTCCTTGACCTGCACGGCCCGCAGGCCGCGGTCGAGCCGTCGGCGCCCGCCGCACGGGCGGCCGTCGCGCTGGCGGCGGCGAGCCTGCGGCGCGGCGAGTGCGACCTCGCCCTCGCCGGCGACGGCGGCACCGTGCTGGCGGTACTCCGGCGGCTGCCGGAGGCACGACGCGACGGGGACCGGATCCTGGGCGTGCTCACCGACGCCGCCCCGGCGTCGGGCGGCGACCCGCTCGGTCTGATCGGCGCCACGGCCGAGGAGGCCGGAGCCGCGGAGGCCCACGCCGGCCGGCCCGCGGAGGCAGAGCCCACCGAGACGCAGCCCACCGAGGCGGCGCCCGCTCGCCCTCGGCCGCTGGTCACCCCGTTCACCCCGCTGGTCCTCTCCGCCCGCAGCGACGCCGCCCTGCGTGCCCGGGCACGGGCGCTCCAGGACCGCCTCGCGGCCGACCCGGAGCTCCGGATCACCGACGTCGGCCACTCCCTGACCGCGACCAGGACGGTGTTCGAGCAGCGCGCCGTCCTGGTCGCCGCCGGCCGCGAGGACGCGATGCGCGGCCTGCAGGCCCTTGCCGACAGTGAGTTCGGCCCGCTGATGGTCCGCGGCACGGCCACCACCGGGGCCGGGACTGCGGGCACCGGGGCCGGAACGGCGGCTACCGCCGCCGGCACGGTCTTCGTCTTCCCCGGCCAGGGCACCCAGTGGGCGGGCATGGCACTCGACCTGCTGGAGTCCTCGGAGGTGTTCCGGGAGCACCTGGAGGCCTGCGCGGACGCGCTCGAACCGTACGTCCCCTGGTCGCTGACCGAGGTGCTGCGCGGAGCGCCGGGTGCCCCGGCCCTGGTCGCCGTGGACGTCGTCCAGCCCGTCCTGTTCGCCGTGATGGTCTCGCTCGCCGCACTCTGGCGCGCCTGCGGCGTGGAGCCGGCCGCCGTGGTCGGCGCCAGCCTCGGCGAGATCGCCGCCGCCCACGTCGCCGGCGCGCTCACCCTGGACGACGCCGCCCTGGTGGTGGCGCGGTGGAGCCAGGCCCAGGCCGGCGCGGCCGGTCAGGGCGACCTGGCCTCCGCCCTGCTGCCGCGCGAGCAGCTGGCGGCGCAGCTCGACCGCCGGACCGTCGACCCGCAGCTCGGCAGCGTGGACATCGCCGGGAGCAACGGCGCGCAGTCCGTGCTGTTCTCCGGCGACCGCGCCGCCGTGGACGCGCTGCTCGCCGAGCTGACGGCCGAGGGCGTCACGGCGAAGAAGCTCGGCAACGGGCTCGCCGCGCACTCCCCCGGACTGCGACTGGACCGCCCGCGCCTGCTCGCCGAGCTCGCCGGCATCCGCCCGCGCACCTCCACCGTCCCGTTCTACTCCTCGCTCACCGGCGGCCTGCTCGACACGGCCGGGCTCGACGGGGCGTACTGGCTGGAGAACATCACCAACGAGATCCGCTTCGAGGACGCCACCCGCGCGCTGCTGGCCGACGGCCACCGGACGTTCCTGGAGGTCGCCCCGCACCCCGGACTGCTCGGAGGCCTCCAGGAGACCCTGGATGACACCGGTCTGGCGGACGACGCCGCCGTGGTCGGCACGCTCCGCCGCGACCAGGGCGGCGCGGACCGGCTGCTGGCCTCGATGGCCGAACTGCACGTCCGCGGCGCGGCGGTGGACTGGTCCGCCGTCTTCGCCGGCTCCGGCGCACAGCGGGTGCCGCTGCCGACCTACCCGTTCCGCGCCGCGCCGCCGACCGTCCGCCGGTCGGAGGCCGACCTGTCGGACGCCGAACAGCGCCGGTGGATCGGCGAGTTGGTGCGCGCCGAGATCGCCGCTCTGCGCGGCCCCGGGGCGGCGGCGGAGGCACACGGAGGCCGGTCCTTCCGGGACCTCGGGTTCGACTCCGCCACGGCGGTCGAGCTGCGCAACCGGCTGGCGGCGGCGACCGGACTGCGGCTGCCGCTGACCCTGCTCTTCGACCAACCGACGCCGGACGCCCTCGGCCGGTACCTGCTCACTGCGCTGTCCGGCGAGCAGGACCCGGCGTCCACGGCACCCACGGCGTTCATCGCGTCCGCCGCGCCGGCCGGCGCGGACGAGCCGATCGCGATCGTCGCGATGGCCTGCCGGTTCCCCGGCGAGGTCCGCAGCCCCGAGGACCTGTGGCAGCTGGTCGCCGACGGCCGGGACGCGATCACGCCGTTCCCCGGCAACCGCGGCTGGGACGTCGAGGCGCTGTACGACCCCGACCCGGACCGGAGCGGCCGCACCTACGCCCGGGAGGGCGGCTTCCTGCACGACGCGGACCGGTTCGACGCCGCCTTCTTCGGGATCAGCCCGCGCGAGGCCCTGGCCATGGACCCGCAGCAGCGACTGCTGCTGGAGACCTCCTGGGAGGCCTTCGAGCGCGCCGGGATCGACCCCTCGTCCGTGCGCGGCAGCCGGACCGGCGTCTACGTCGGCGCCATGACGCAGGACTACGGCGCCCGCATGCACGAGGCGAGCGGCGGCGTCGAGGGCCACGTGCTCACCGGTACGACGGTGAGCGTCCTCTCGGGCCGGCTCTCCTACGTGTACGGGCTGGAGGGCCCGGCGATCACGGTCGACACGGCGTGCTCGTCCTCGCTGGTCGCCCTGCACCTGGCGGCGCAGGCGCTGCGGAACGGCGAGTGCTCGATGGCGCTCGCCGGCGGCGCGGCGGTGATGGCCGCGCCCGGCATGTTCGTCGAGTTCAGCCGCCAGCGCGGGCTCGCACCCGACGGCCGCTGCAAGGCCTTCGCCGCCACCGCCGACGGCACCGCCTGGGCGGAGGGCGTGGGCGTCCTGCTGCTGGAACGACTCTCGGACGCCCGCCGTAACGGGCACCGGGTGCTCGCCGTCGTGCGCGGCTCGGCGATCAACCAGGACGGCGCCAGCAACGGCCTGTCCGCGCCCAACGGACCCTCGCAGCAGCGGGTCGTCCAGGCGGCGCTGGCCGACGCCCGGCTGACGGCGGCGGACGTGGACGCGGTCGAGGCGCACGGGACGGGCACCAAGCTCGGGGACCCGATCGAGGCGCAGGCGCTGCTGGCCACCTACGGGCAGGAGCGCCCGGCCGAACGGCCGCTCTGGCTGGGGTCGTTGAAGTCCAACCTCGGCCACACCCAGGCCGCGGCCGGCGTCGGCGGTGTGATCAAGATGGTCATGGCGATGCGCAACGGCGTGCTGCCGCGGACCCTGCACGTCGACGAACCGACCACGCACGTGGACTGGTCGGCCGGGGCCGTGTCGCTACTCACCGAGGCACAGGAATGGCCGACCGGTGAACGCGCCCGGCGAGCCGCCGTCTCCTCGTTCGGGATCAGCGGGACCAACGCGCACGTCATCCTGGAGGAAGCACCGGAAGGCCGCGAGGTCGAGCTCAACTCGCCTTCGACGGTGGTTCCGTGGGTGCTCTCCGCCCGGGACGAGCGGGCGCTGCGTGAGCAGGCCGGGCGGCTGCGGGCGGCCGTCGAGGCCCACCCCGAGTGGGAACCGGCCGCGGTGGCCGGGGCGTTGGTGTCGGGCCG
Organism: Kitasatospora sp. NPDC090091; assembly: GCF_044747365.1. NCBI lineage: Bacteria > Bacillati > Actinomycetota > Actinomycetes > Kitasatosporales > Streptomycetaceae > Kitasatospora > Kitasatospora sp. NPDC090091. The sequence continues at coordinate 44,777 of NZ_JBIVDY010000020.1, read as the reverse complement.
GTCCGTGTTCGAGCAGCGGGCCGTGGTGGTCGGCGAGGACCGCGCCGAGCTGCTGAGCGGCCTCGCCGCCCTCGCCGACGGCACCGCCGCGCCCGGCATCGTCCAGGGCAGCGGCACCTTCGAACGGCCGGTGTTCGTCTTCCCCGGCCAGGGCTCCCAGTGGATCGGCATGGGCGCCGAACTCCTCGACACCTCCCACGTGTTCGCCGAGTGGATCGCCAAGTGCGAAGCCGCACTCGCCCCGCATGTCGACTGGTCACTCACCGACGTCCTGCGCGGCAACGACGAGCTGACCCGGGTGGACGTCGTGCAGCCGGCGCTGTTCGCCGTCATGGTCTCCCTCGCCGAGCTGTGGCGCTCCCTCGGGATCGAGCCCGCCGCCGTCATCGGCCACTCCCAGGGCGAGATCGCCGCCGCCACCGTGGCGGGTGCGCTCTCCCTGGAGGACGGCGCCCGCGTCGCCGCCCTGCGCAGCCAGGCCATCCTCGCCATCAGCGGACGCGGCGGCATGGCCTCCCTCCCCCTCTCCCACGAAGACGCCACCGAACTCCTCAAGCAGTGGGACGGCCGCCTGACCGTCGCCGCCCACAACGGCCCCACCTCGACCGTCATCGCCGGCGACAGCGACGCACTCGACGAACTCCTCACCCACTGCGAGCAGCAGGAGATCCGGGCCCGGCGCATCGACGTCGACTACGCCTCCCACTCCCCCCACGTCGAAGCCATCCAGACCCAGCTCGCCGAGAAGCTCGCCGGCATCAGCCCGCGCGAAGCCACCGTCCCCTTCTACTCCACGGTCACCGGCAACCTCATCAACACCACGAGCCTCGACGCGGCGTACTGGTACACCAACCTCCGCCAGACCGTCCGCTTCACCGACGCCACCAACGCCGCCCACACCGACGGCCACCACGCCTTCATCGAGGCCAGCCCCCACCCCGTCCTCACCAGCGCGCTCCAGGACACCGCCGACGACACCGAACGGCCGACCGTCATCGTCGGTTCGCTGCGCCGCAACGAGGGCGGTCTCCGCCGGTTGCTCACCTCCCTCGCCGAGGCCCACGTCCACGGCGCCACCGTCACCTGGCCGACGGTCCCCGCCCTCCCGACCGGCCCACTCGACCTGCCCACCTACCCCTTCCAGCGCGAACGCTTCTGGCTGGACGCACCCGCCACCACCGGCGACGTCACGGCCGCCGGCCTCACCCCCGCCGAACACCCCCTGCTCAGCGCCCTGCTCCCCCTCGCCGACGGCGACGAGATCATCCTCACCGGCCAGATCTCCCTCACCACCCACCCCTGGCTCACCGACCACGCCGTCTTCGGCACCCCCCTCCTGCCCGGCACGGCCTTCGTCGAGCTCGCCCTCCAGGCCGGACGCGGACTCGACTGCGGGCACCTCGAAGAGCTCACCCTCGAAGCCCCGCTGACGCTCACCGAGCAGCACGCCACCCGCCTCCAGGTCCGTGTCGGCGCCCCGGACGAGACCGGCCGGCGCTCCCTCACCATCCACTCGGCCCGGGACACTGGCGACTGGACCCGGCACGCCACCGGCGTCCTGGCCGCGGACGGCCCGGAGGTGTCGCCGGCCGCCTGGCAGGCCCCGACGGCGGCGGTCGAGCCGGCCGGCACGCTCTACGACCGGCTGGCCGACGCGGGCTTCGACTACGGCCCGACGTTCCAGGGGCTGCGCGCCCTCGGCCGGCGCGGCGACGACCTGCTCGCCGAGATCGTCCTCCCGCCGGAGCGGCACGGCGACGGCTTCGGTCTGCACCCCGCCCTGCTGGACGCGGCCCTGCACGTCTGCCTGCTGGAGGGTGCGAGCGGCGTCCGCCTGCCGTTTTCCTGGTCCGACGTCACCGTCCACTCCGCCTCTGCCACATCGCTGCGGGTCCGGCTGACGCCGACCGGCCCGGACACCGTCGCGCTGCTGGCGACCGACGAGCTGGACCGCCCGGTCGTCTCGGTCGGTGCGCTGACGCTGCGGCCGGTCACGCCCGAGCAGTTCAGCGCCGCTACCCACGGCCACCGCGACTCGCTCCACCAGGTGGAGTGGGTTCCGGTGCAGGCCACCCCCGCGGCCGCCGACGCACCGATCCTCCTGGGCACCGGACACGCCTCCTCCGCCGGTCACGCCGCGTCCGCCGAGCTCGCGGACCTGCTCACCGCGGTCGCCGCCGGCGCCCCGGTGCCGGAGACGGTCGTGGTGCCGTTCCTGCCCGACGCCGAGCCGACGGCAGCGGCCGTCCACGCGGCGGCCGCCGACGCGCTCGGCCTCGTCCAGGCCTGGCTGGCCGAGGACCGGTTGGCCGCCTCCCGCCTGGTGCTCCTCACCCGCGGCGCCGTGGCGATGGACCCGGCCGACGATGTCGCCGACCTGGTGAACGCCCCGCTCTGGGGCCTGCTCCGGTCCGCCCAGTCGGAGAATCCCGGCCGCTTCGTGCTGGCGGACACCGACGGGCACCCCGACTCCTACCCCGCGCTGGTCCGCTCCCTCGCCTCCGCGGAGCCCCAACTGGCCGTTCGCGCAGGGCGGGTGTCCGCGGCCCGGCTGGCGACCGTCCCGCCGAGCGCGCCGGAGGCCGTGGGCCCGTTCGGCCCGAACGGCACGGTGCTGGTGACCGGCGGGACCGGCCTGCTCGGCGGCCTGTTCGCCCGCCACCTGGTCACCCGGCACGGCGTGCGGCACCTGCTGCTGCTCAGCCGGCACGGGCTCGCCGCCGGCGGAGCGGCCGAACTCCGCGACGAGCTTGCCGCCTTGGGCGCCCAGGTGACGGTCGCGGCCTGCGACGCCGCCGACCGGGACGCGCTCGCCGCCGTCCTGGCCGCGGTGCCCGCCGAGCAGCCGCTGGTCGGCGTGGTGCACACGGCCGGCGTGCTGGACGACGGCGTGATCACCGCGCTGACCCCGGACCGTGTCGCGGCCGTGCTGCGACCGAAGGTCGACGCGGCGTGGCACCTCCACGAGCTGACGCGCGGGAGCGCGCTGCAGGCCTTCGTGATGTTCTCCTCGGCCGCCGGCGTGCTCGGCCAGTCCGGCCAGTCGAGCTACGCGGCCGCCAACGCCTTCCTCGACGCCCTCGCGCAGCGCCGCCGAGCGGCCGGTCTGCCCGCGCAGTCCCTGGCCTGGGGCCTGTGGGCGGAGGCCGGCGGGATGACCCGGCACCTCGCCGAGGCCGACCTCGTGCGGCTGAGCCGCACCGGCCTCGCGGGCATGCCGTCCGAGCAGGGTCTGGCCCTGTTCGATGCCGCCCTGCGGACGGACCGACCGGTACTGGTACCCGCCCGGCTGGACACCGCCGCCCTGCGGGCGCAGGCCGAGGTGCCGCCGCTGCTCCGCGGCCTGATCCGCACCACCAGGCGCCGCGGGGCCGTCACCACCGGGACGACGACGTTCCGCGAGCGGTTCGGCGCGCTGTCGCCGGACCAGCGGTCCCGCGCCGTGCTCGACCTGGTCCGCGCCCATGTGGCGGCCGTCCTCGGCTACGCCTCGCCGGACCGGGTCGAACCCGACCGCGGCTTCCTCGACCTCGGCCTCGACTCGCTCACCGCGCTCGAACTGCGCAACCGGCTCGGCGCGGAGTCCGGCCGCCGGCTGACCGCCACGCTGATCTTCGACCACCCGACCCCGGCGGCCGTCGCCCGCCACCTCGAGGCCGAGGCCTTCCCCGCGGAGGAGACGGCCGCGCAGCCGGACGCCGCCGAGGTCGGCGAGGACGAGTTCCGCCGGGCCCTGGCGGCGATCCCGCTGGACCGCTTCCGGGAGGCCGGACTGGTCCGCACGCTGCTCCAACTCGCCGACTCCGCGGAGGGATCCGTCGCGGTGGACGACGACGAGGAGGAGCACGGGAGCGCGCTCGACACGATGGACCTGGAGAGCCTCGTCCGGGTCGCCCTCGGTGACAACTGACCACCCCGCACCACGTCTCAACGGCCCGGAGTTTCGGAGTTCTCGATGACCACCAGTGAAGAAGTCGTCAAGGCGCTGCGGGCCTCCCTCAAGGAGGCCGAGGCGCTGCGGCAGCAGAACCGCAAGCTGACCGCCGCGGCCTCCGAGCCGATCGCCATCGTCGGCATGGCCTGCCGGTATCCCGGCGGCGTCAAGTCCCCCGAGGACCTCTGGCAGTTGGTCGCCGACGGCGGCGACGCGATCTCCGCCTTCCCGGAGGACCGCGGCTGGGACGTGGAGTCGCTGTTCGACCCCGACCCGGAGGCGGTCGGGAAGACCTACACCCGGGCCGGTGGGTTCCTGCACGAGGCCCCGCTGTTCGACCCGGACTTCTTCGGGATCAGCCCGCGCGAGGCCATGGCCATGCACCCGCAGCAGCGGCTGCTGCTGGAGACCTCCTGGGAGGCCTTCGAGCAGGCCGGCATCGACCCGGCATCGGTGCGCGGCACCCGGACCGGCGTCTTCGCCGGGGTGATGCACCAGGACTACGCCGCACGGCTGCGCCAGGCGCCCGAGGACCTTGAGGGCTACCTGATGACGGGCAGCCTCGGCAGCGTGGTGTCGGGCCGGGTGGCCTACACCCTGGGCCTGGAGGGGCCGGCCGTCACGGTCGACACGGCGTGCTCGTCCTCGCTGGTCGCCCTGCACCTGGCGGCGCAGGCGCTGCGGAACGGCGAGTGCTCGATGGCGCTCGTCGGCGGCGTCACCGTGATGACCGGGCCGGGTGGGTTCGTCGAGTTCAGCCGCCAGCGCGCGCTCTCTCCGGACGGCCGCTGCCGGGCGTTCGCCGCCGCGGCGGACGGGACCGGCTGGGCGGAGGGCGTGGGCGTCCTGCTGGTGGAGCGCCTGTCGGACGCCCGGCGCAACGGGCACCGGGTGCTGGCCGTGGTCCGCGGCTCGGCGATCAACCAGGACGGGAGCAGCAGCGGCTTCTCCGCACCGAACGGTCCGGCCCAACAGCGGGCGATCCGGGACGCGTTGAAGAACGCCCGGCTGACGGCCGCAGAGGTGGACGCGGTCGAGGCGCACGGGACGGGCACCCGGCTCGGGGACCCGATCGAGGCGCAGGCGCTGCTGGCCACCTACGGGCAGGAGCGGCCGGCCGAACGGCCGCTCTGGCTGGGGTCGTTGAAGTCCAACATCGGGCACGCCCAGGCCGCGGCCGGCGTCGGCGGTGTGATCAAGATGGTCATGGCGATGCGCAACGGCGTCCTGCCGCGCACCCTGCACGTCGACGAGCCGACCACGCACGTGGACTGGTCGGCCGGGGCCGTGTCGCTGCTCACCGAGGCGCAGGAGTGGCCGGCCGGTGAACGCGCCCGGCGGGCCGCCGTCTCCTCGTTCGGGATCAGCGGGACGAACGCCCATGTGATCCTGGAGGAGGCGCCGGAGGAGCCGCAGAAGGACGCGGCCGAGTCCGACTCGCCCTCTTTGGTGGTGCCGTGGGTGCTCTCCGCGCGGGACGAGCGCGCCCTGCGCGCCCAGGCCGGACAGCTCGCCACGTACCTCCAGGACCACCCCGACAGCGACCTGCGCGCCGTCGGCCACACCCTGCTCACCGGCCGCGCCGCCCTCGACCACCGCGCCGTCGCCCTCGGCCAGAACCGCAACGAACTCCACGCCGCCCTGACCGCGCTGGCGGACGGCACCGCCCCGACCGGACACGGCACCCACGAACGGCCGGTCTTCGTCTTCCCCGGCCAGGGCTCCCAGTGGATCGGCATGGGCGCCGAACTCCTCGACACCTCCCACGTGTTCGCCGAGTGGATCGCCAAGTGCGAAGCCGCACTCGCCCCGCATGTCGACTGGTCACTCACCGACGTCCTGCGCGGCAACGACGAGCTGACCCGGGCGGACGTCGTGCAGCCGGCGCTCTTCGCCGTCATGGTCTCCCTCGCCGAGCTGTGGCGCTCCCTCGGAATCGAGCCCGCCGCCGTCATCGGCCACTCCCAGGGCGAAATCGCCGCCGCCACCGTCGCCGGCGCCCTCACCCTGGAGGACGGCGCCCGCGTCGCCGCCCTGCGCAGCCAGGCCATCCTCGCCATCAGCGGCCACGGCGGCATGGCCTCCCTCCCCCTCTCCCACGAGGACGCCACCGAACTCCTCAAGCAGTGGAACGGGCGACTCACCGTCGCCGCCCACAACGGCCCCACCTCGACCGTCATCGCCGGCGACAGCGACGCACTCGACGAACTCCTCACCCACTGCGAGCAGCAGGACATCCGGGCCCGGCGCATCGACGTCGACTACGCCTCCCACTCCCCCCACGTCGAAGCCATCCAGACCCAACTCGCCGAGAACCTCGCCGGCATCAGCCCGCGCGAAGCCACCGTCCCCTTCTACTCCACGGTCACCGGCAACCTCATCAACACCACGAAGCTCGACGCGGCGTACTGGTACACCAACCTCCGCCAGACCGTCCGCTTCACCGACGCCACCAACGCCGCCCACACCGACGGCCACACCACCTACATCGAAACCAGCCCCCACCCCGTCCTCACCCCCGCCATCGAAGAAACCCTCGACACCACAACAGCCATCGTCACCGGCACCCTCCGCCGCAACGAAGGCACCTGGACCCGCCTCCTCACCTCCGCCACCCACCTCCACAACCACGGCCACCCCCTCAACTGGACCCCCCTCCTCCACCCAAACCCCCACCCCGACCTCCCCACCTACCCCTTCCAGCACCAGCACCTGTGGATCGAGGACGCCGCCCCCGCCAGTTCGGGCCCTGCCGAGGCCACCGCGGTGGACGCGGGCTTCTGGGAGGCCGTCGCGGAGCAGGACGTCGCCGCCCTGGCCGCGACACTGGAGGTCGAGGACGAGGAGCAGCGCCGGTCGCTGACCACCCTGCTGCCCGCTCTCTCCTCCTGGCACCGGCAGAGCCTCGACCGTTCCGCGGTGGACGACTGGCGGTACCGGATCGCCTGGAAGCCGGTCGCCGGGCACACCGCGTCCGCGCTCACCGGCACCTGGCTGGTCGTCGTGCCGGCCGGTCACTCCGAGGCCGCATGGGTCACCGAGGCCACCCGGGTTCTCGGCGTGCGCGGAGCGCGGACCGTTCTGCTGGAGGTCACCGACGAGGACGCGGACCGCGAGGTCCTGGCTGCGCAGCTGCGCGGACTGCTCGCCGACGACGCGTCCGACCACGCCGGCGTGCTGTCGTTCCTCGGCCTGGACGACCGCCGGTGCCCCGGGAAGCGGACCGTGACGGTCGGCCTCGCGCTGACGCTGACGCTCGTCCAGGCGCTGGCCGACCTCGGGGTCCGGGCGCCGCTGTGGTGCGCCACCCACGGCGCCGTGTCCGCCGCCCCGTCCGATGCCCCGGCCGATCAGGTGCAGGCCCAGCTGTGGGGCCTCGGCCGGGTCGTCGCGCTGGAGCAGTCGCAGCTCTGGGGCGGTCTGGTGGACCTGCCCGAGCAGCCCGACGAGCGCTCGCTCGGCGGGCTGGTCCGGGTGCTGGCGGCGGGGTCCGACGAGGACCAGATCGCGGTGCGCCCGGCCGGGCTGTTCGCCCGCCGGATGGTCCACGCGCCGCTCGGGGACGCCAGGCCGGTCCGGCGGTGGCGCCCGCGTGGCACGGTGCTGGTCACCGGCGGTACGGGGAGCCTCGGCCCCCGGCTCGCGCGCTGGCTGGCCGACAACGGCGCCGAGCACCTGGTCCTGGCCAGCCGCTCCGGCCCGAACGCGCCGGGCGCGACGGACCTGGCGGCCGAGCTGACGGCGCAGGGCGTGGCCGTCACCCTGGCCGCGTGCGACATTGCGGACCGCGAGGCGGTGTCCGGCCTGCTCGACGGGCTGCGGGCGGACGGCCACACGGTGCGGGCGGTCGTGCACACGGCGGCGTTCATCGAGCTGACGTCCGTGGCCGACACCGGGCTGGAGAGCCTGGACCAGGTGCTGGCCGCCAAGGTGGACGGTGCCCGGCACCTCGCCGACCTGCTCGACCCGGAGGCGCTGGACGCCTTCGTGCTCTTCTCGTCGATCGCCGGTTTCTGGGGCAGCGGGGACCACGCCGCGTACGCGGCCGCCAACGCGGCGCTGGACGCGCTGGCCGAACAGGGCCGTGCGGACGGTCTGCCGATGGTGTCGGTGGCCTGGGGCGTCTGGGAGGACGCCGTCAACACCTGGAAGAACCTCGGCGACCTGGACGTCGAGCGGACCCGGCAGCGCGTGCGCGGGCAGGGCCTCCCGCTGATGCGTCCCGAGGCGGCGATCGCCGCCCTCCAGCAGGCGCTCGACCACGACGACACCTTCGTCGCGGTGGCCGAGATCGACTGGGACCGCTTCGTCCCCCTGTTCACCGCGCTGCGCCCGAGTCCGCTGCTGGCCGAACTCCCCGAGGCACGAGCCGTGTTGGCGTCCTCCGCCGAGGCGGAGGCCAATACGTCGGAATCCGGCTCCGAACTGCGCCGCTCCCTGGCCGACCTGTCCGAGCCGGAGCAGCTCCGGGTGCTCGTGGACCTGGTCACCACCCACGCCGTCGCCGTGCTGGGGCGGCGCGACCCGGAAGCCGTCCGTCCCGAACGAGCCTTCAAGGAGCTCGGTTTCGAGTCCCTGACCGCGGTCGAGCTGCGCAACCGGCTGGCGACCGCGACGGGCCTGCGCCTGCCGGCGACGCTGGTCTTCGACTACCCGACCCCGGCCGCGATCGCCGGCCAACTGCGCCGCGAGGTACTTGAGTTGGGTGCCGCCGAGGAGACGGTTCCCGCCGGTCCGACCGGGTCGGCCGGCGCCGCGGACGACGAGGCGATCGCGATCGTCGGCATGGCCTGCCGGTTCCCGGGCGGCGTCACGACCCCCGAGGCGCTCTGGCAGCTGCTCGTCACGGACGGCGACGTGGTCTCCGGCCTGCCCACCGACCGCGGTTGGGACCTGGACGCGGTCTCCGGCCAGCAGGGCGGGTTCCTCCAGGACGTCGACCGGTTCGACCCCGCGTTCTTCGGGATCAGCCCGCGCGAGGCCCTGGCCATGGACCCGCAGCAGCGCCTGCTGCTGGAGACCTCCTGGGAGGCCTTCGAGCGAGCCGGCATCGACCTCACCACGCTGCGCGGCAGCCGGACCGGCGCCTTCGTCGGCGCGATGCAGCACGGCTACGGCGTCAGCTCGGCCGAGGCGCCGGCCGCCATCGAGGACTACGTCATCACCGGCAGCGTCACCAGCGTCATCTCGGGCCGACTGGCCTACGCCTTCGGCCTGGAGGGCCCGGCGATCACCGTCGACACGGCGTGCTCGTCCTCGCTCGTCGCCCTGCACCTGGCCGGCCGGGCCCTGCGCAACGGCGAGTGCTCGATGGCGATCGCGGGCGGCGCGGTCGTGATGCCGACCCCGGACTCCTTCATCGGCTTCAGCCGGATGGGCGCGCTCTCCCAGAGCGGCCGCTGCAAGGCGTTCGCCGACTCCGCCGACGGCTTCGGCCTCGCCGAGGGCGCCGGGGTGGTGCTGTTGGAGCGTCTGTCCGACGCGCAGCGCAACGGACACCCCGTCCTCGCGGTGGTGCGCGGCTCGGCGATCAACCAGGACGGCGCCAGCAACGGACTCGCCGCACCGAACGGTCCCTCGCAGCAGCGGGTGATCCGTGCGGCGCTGGCCGACGCGCGGCTGACCGCCGCGGACGTGGACGCCGTCGAGGCGCACGGGACGGGTACCCGGCTCGGGGACCCGATCGAGGCGCAGGCCCTGTTGGCCACCTACGGCCAGGACCGTGTGTCCGGGCAGCCGCTCTGGCTCGGCTCGGTGAAGTCCAACATCGGCCACACCCAGGCCGCGGCGGGCGTCGCCGGGGTCATCAAGATGGTGCTCGCGCTCCGGCACGGCGTGCTGCCGCGCACCCTCCACGTCGACGAGCCGACCACGCACGTGGACTGGGCGTCCGGCGCGGTCTCGGTGCTCACCGACGCGCAGGAGTGGCCGCAGGCGGACGGGCGTCCGCGCCGGGCGGGCGTGTCGGCCTTCGGGATCAGCGGGACGAACGCGCATGTGATCCTGGAGGAGGCGCCGGAGGAGCCGCAGAAGGACGCGGCCGAGGTCAACTCGCCCTCTTTGGTGGTGCCGTGGGTGCTCTCCGCGCGGGACGAGCGCGCCCTGCGCGCCCAGGCCGGACAGCTCGCCACGTTCCTCCAGGACCACCCCGACAGCGACCTGCGCGCCGTCGGCCACACCCTGCTCACCGGCCGCGCCGCCCTCGACCACCGCGCCGTCGCCCTCGGCCAGAACCGCGACGAACTCCTCGCCGCCCTGACCGCGCTGGCGGACGGCACCGCCCCGACCGGACACGGCACCCACGAACGGCCGGTCTTCGTCTTCCCCGGCCAGGGCTCCCAGTGGATCGGCATGGGCGCCGAACTCCTCGACACCTCCCACGTGTTCGCCGAGTGGATCGCCAAGTGCGAAGCCGCACTCGCCCCGCATGTCGACTGGTCACTCACCGACGTCCTGCGCGGCAACGACGACCTCACCCGCGTCGACGTCATCCAGCCCGCACTGTTCGCCGTCATGGTCTCCCTCGCCGAGCTCTGGCGCTCCCTCGGAATCGAGCCCGCCGCCGTCATCGGCCACTCCCAGGGCGAAATCGCCGCCGCCACCGTCGCCGGCGCCCTCACCCTGGAGGACGGCGCCCGCGTCGCCGCCCTGCGCAGCCGGGCCATCCTCGCCATCAGCGGCCACGGCGGCATGGCCTCCCTCCCGCTGGCTCAGCAGGACGCCGCCGAGCTGCTCACCCGCTGGGACGGGCGACTCACCGTCGCCGCCCACAACGGCCCCACCTCGACCGTCATCGCCGGCGACAGCGACGCCCTCGACGAACTCCTCACCCACTGCGAACAGCAGGACATCCGCGCCCGCCGCATCGACGTCGACTACGCCTCCCACTCCCCCCACGTCGAAGCCATCCAGACCCAACTCGCCGAGAACCTCGCCGGCATCAGCCCGCGCGAAGCCACCGTCCCCTTCTACTCCACGGTCACCGGCGGCCTCATCAACACCAGTCGGCTGGACGCGGCGTACTGGTACACCAACCTCCGCCAGACCGTCCGCTTCACCGACGCCACCCACGCCGCCCACACCGACGGCCACACCACCTACATCGAAACCAGCCCCCACCCCGTCCTCACCCCCGCCATCGAAGAAACCCTCGACACCACAACAGCCATCGTCACCGGCACCCTCCGCCGCAACGAAGGCACCTGGACCCGCCTCCTCACCTCCGCCACCCACCTCCACAACCACGGCCACCCCCTCAACTGGACCCCCCTCCTCCACCCCAACCCCCACCCCGACCTCCCCACCTACCCCTTCCAGCGCGAACGCTTCTGGCTCACCCCGCCCGCAGCGGCCAACCCGCGCACCGCCGGGCTCGACTCCGGTGAGCACCCGATGCTCGCCGCCGCCGTCCCGCTGCCCGAGGACGAGGGCGTGATCCTCACCGGCCGGCTCTCCGTCGCCACCCACCCGTGGCTGGCCGACCACGCCGTCCGGGGCACCGTCCTCGCCTCGGGCACCTCACTCGTCGAGCTCGCCCTGCACGCCGGCCGCCGGCTCGGCTGCGACCGTCTGGAAGAGCTGACCCTCCAGGTGCCCTTCGTCCTGCCCGAGCAGCAGGCGGTCCGGGTCCAGGTGCGCGTCGGCGCCTCGGACGGCGCCGGCCGTCGGCCCCTCACCATCCACTCCGCCCCCGACACCGCCGAGGCCACCACCGTCTGGACCTGCCACGCGATCGGCACCGCCGCCCCGGCCGGGCCCGCCGCCGGGTGGGCCACCGGTGCCGTCTGGCCGCCGGCCGGCGCCGAGCCGGTCGCCCTCGACGGCCTCTACGAGCGGCTGGCGGAGGACGGACTCGGGTACGGGCCGGCGTTCCAAGGGCTGCGCGCCGCCTGGCGCCTCGGCGAGGAGGTCTACGGCGAGGTCCGGCTGCCACAGGAGCAGTTCGCCGACGCCGGCCGGTTCGGTCTTCACCCCGCGCTGCTGGACGCGGCCCTGCACACCACGCTGGTCGACGGCGCGGAGCGGGTGCGGCTGCCGTTCGCCTGGACCGGCGTCGCCCTGCACGCCACCGGCGCCACCGCGCTGCGGGTCCGGCTGACGCCGACCGGGCCGGACGAGATGTCGCTGGTGGTGGCCGACCAGACCGGCCTGCCGGTGGCCACGGTCGAGTCGCTCGTCGTCCGGCCGCTCTCCCAGGCGCAGCTCGGCTCGGCCGTCCAGCGCGCCGCCGCCGACTCGCTCTTCGAGCTGGCCTGGACCGAGCTGCCCGGCCGCCCGGCCGCCCGTGCCGTCCGCTCCACCGTGCTCGGTGCCCCCGACGCGCTCACGGGCATGGCAGGAGCGGCCTACCCCGACCTCGCCGCGCTCGCCGACGCGGTCGGCGCCGGGGCGCCGGTGCCCGAGGCCGTCGTGGTCCCGTGGATGCCGGAGCCCGACGCGGACACCGTGTCGGCGGACGCCGCCCGGCAGGCGGTGGAGCGCGCGCTGTCGCTGCTGCAGGCCTGGACGGCCGACGAGCGGTTCGCCGCCTCCCGCCTGGTGCTGGTGACCCGCGGGGCCGTCGACGCCGACGACCCGGCCGGCTCGCCGGACCTGGCCGCGGCCGCCGTGTGGGGCGCGGTGCGTTCTGCGCAGGCCGAGCACCCGGATCGGCTGGTGCTGGTGGACCTCGACTGCACCGTGGCCGAGGCTTCGGCCACGCTACCGTTGCTGCTGGACGGCGCCGAGCCGCAGTACGCGGTCCGGGCCGGCCGGGTGTTCGTGCCGCGGCTGGCGCGGCTGCGCCCCGCCGACGGCCCGTCCGTCGCCCCCGCGCCGGACCCGGAGGGCACGGTGCTGATCACCGGCGGGACGGGGACGCTGGGCGCGCTGGTCGCCCGGCACCTGGTCGAGGCGCACGGCGTCCGGCACCTGGTACTGCTCAGCCGCCAGGGCCGCCAGGCCCGCGGGGCCGACGAACTCGTCCGCTCGCTGGCCGAGTCGGGCGCCGAGGTGACGGTCGCCGCGTGCGACGCCGCCGACCGGGAGGCCCTGGCCGCGGTGCTCGCGGCCGTCCCCGTCGAGCACCCGCTGACCGGGGTGGTGCACGCGGCCGGGGTGCTGGACGACGGCACGCTCGCCGCGATCACGCCCGAGCGGCTGGCCGCCGTCCTGCGGCCGAAGGCGGACGCCGCGTGGAACCTGCACGAGCTGACCCGGGACGCGAAGCCGGCGCTGTTCGTGCTGTTCTCGGCGGCGGGCGGGCTGCTGGGCAACGCCGGCCAGGCCAACTACGCCGCCGCCAACGCCTACTTGGACGCCCTGGCTGCGCATCGCCGGGCGCTGGGTCTGCCCGGGGTGTCGATGGCGTGGGGGCTGTGGTCCGCGGTCAGTGCGATGACCGGCGGCCTGAGCGAGGCGGACCGGGCGCGGATGAAGCGCTCCGGTGTGCTGCCGATGTCCACCTCGGAGGGTCTGGCGCTGTTCGACGCGGCGCTCGCCCAGGAGCGGCCGCTGGTACTGCCGGTCCGGCTGGACCTGCCCGCGCTGCGCGGCGGCGAGCCGGCGGGGCGGTCCCCGCTGCTGCGCGCCCTGCTCGGCTCGGCGCCCCGGCGCGCGGCGCAGGCCGACGCGCCGTCCGGGGCCGGTGCCGGGCTGTCGCTCGCCGGCCTGTCGCCCGCCGAACAGTCGCACGCCCTGATCGAGTTGGTGCGGGCCCAGGTGGCCGCGGTGCTCGGCCACGCCTCGCCGCAGGAGGTCGGCAGCGGGCGCGGCTTCCTGGAGTCCGGGTTCGACTCGCTGCGGGCGGTCGAGCTGCGGAACCGGCTGAACGCGGCCACCGGCCTGCGGCTGCCGGCGACGCTGGTCTTCGACCACCCGACGCCGGTCGCCGTCGCCGAGCACCTCGGCGAGCTGCTGGGGCAGCTGTCGCGGCCGGCCGAGGAGCCGGAGCTGCTGGACCTCGACAGCCTGGAGGCCGGTCTGCGCGACCTCGCCGCCGGCGATCCGCGGCGCGAGCGGCTCGCCGCCCGGCTGCGCGGGCTGGTGGCCCAGCTGGACGCGAGCGGCGCCGGCAGCGCCGCCGGACCGGCCGAACCCGCCGACGACGAGGACGAGTTCGGTGACGCGACGCTCGACGAGCTCCTCGACATCGTCGACGGCGAACTGCGGAACTCGTGAACCTGCCCACCCGGCCCCGTCGTCGGAGCCCGCGTTGAACAGAGAGGCGCACAGCGCAATGACGAGCGACGAGAAGGTCCTCGACACCCTCAAGCGGCTGACCATCGACCTGCGCCGGACGCGCCGGCGGCTGCAGGAGGTCGAGGAGGGGGCGCGCGAGCCGATCGCGATCGTCGGCATGGCGTGCCGCTACCCCGGCGGGGTCACCTCCCCCGAGGACCTCTGGCGGCTGGTGGCCGAGGAGCGGGACGTGATCTCCCCGTTCCCGGCCGACCGCGGCTGGGGCGAGGGCCTCTACGACCCGGACCCGGCCCGGCACGGCTCGGTCTACGTCCGCGAGGGCGGATTCCTCTACGACGCCGCCGAGTTCGACCCGGCATTCTTCGGCATGAGCGCCCGGGAGGCGCTGGCCACCGACCCGCAGCAGCGGCTGCTGCTGGAGACCTCCTGGGAGGCCTTCGAGCGGGCCGGGATCGACCCGGCGACGGTGCGCGGCACCCGGACCGGCGTCTTCGCCGGGGTGATCTACCAGGACTACGCCTCGCGGCTGCGCCGGGTGCCGGGCGAGTTCGAGGGCTACGTCGGCAACGGCAGCACCGGCAGCGTCGCCTCCGGCCGGGTCGCGTACACCTTCGGCCTGGAGGGCCCGGCCGTCACGCTGGACACGGCGTGCTCGTCCTCGCTGGTCGCGCTGCACCAGGCCGCGCAGGCGCTGCGGAACGGCGACTGCACGCTGGCGCTGGCCGGCGGGGTGACCGTGATGGCCTCGCCGATGGCGCTGGTCGAGTTCAGCCGGCAGCGCGGACTGGCCACCGACGCGCGGTGCAAGGCCTTCGCGGCCGGGGCCGACGGGACGGGCCTCGGCGAGGGCGTCGGGATGCTGCTGCTGGAGCGGCTCTCGGACGCCCGGCGCAACGGGCGCCGGGTGCTCGCGGTGATCCGGGGCAGCGCGGTCAACCAGGACGGCGCCAGCAGCGGGCTGACGGCGCCGAGCGGGCCCGCCCAGCAGCGGGTGATCCGGCAGGCGCTGGAGCACGCCGGGCTGGCCGCGCACGAGGTGGACGCGGTGGAGGCGCACGGCACCGGGACGACGCTCGGCGACCCGATCGAGGCGCAGGCCCTGCTGGCCACCTACGGCCGGGACCGGTCCGGCGGGGAGCCGCTCCACCTCGGCTCGGTGAAGTCCAACATCGGCCACGCCCAGGCGGCGGCGGGTGTGGCCGGCGTGATCAAGACGGTGATGGCGATCCGGCAGGGCGTGTTGCCGCGCACGCTCCACTTCGACGCGCCCAATCCGCACGTGGACTGGTCGGCGGGCGCGGTGGCGCCGTTGACCGGGGCCCGGGAGTGGCCGGCCACCGGGCGGCCGCGCCGGGCCGGTGTGTCGTCCTTCGGGGTCAGCGGGACCAACGCGCACCTCATCCTGGAGGAGGCCGCCGAGGAGGCCGCCACCGAGGAGGCCGCCGCCGGCCTCCCGCCGGAGGAGGCCGGACCGCGGCCCGCCGCCGGGGCGTCCGTGCCGTGGGCGCTCTCCGGCCGGACCGGGGCCGCGCTGCGCGCGCAGGCCGCCCGGCTGCTGGACCACCTGGCCGCGCATCCCGAGCAGACCGCGGCCGAGGTCGGTGCGGCGCTGGCGCGCCACCGGGCGGCCTTCGAGCACCGGGCCGTGCTGCTGGGCGCCGACCTCGGCGAGCTGCGGGCGGGCCTGGCGGCGCTGGCCGCGGGCGAGTCCCGGCCCGGTCTGGTCACGGGCGTCGCCCGGGACGACGGCCCGGTGGTGTTCGTGCTGCCGGACTCGCCGCTGGAGCGTTCCGACCGGGTGGTGCGGCTGCTGGACACCACACCGCTGTTCGCCGCGCGGCTCGCCGAGTGCGACGCCGCGCTGCGCGAGGCTGCCGGCTGGTCCGCGACCGACGTGCTGCGCGGTGCGGCGGGCGCGCCCGATCCGGCGCGCCCCGAGGTCGGCCGGGCGGTGGCGTGGGCGGTGCTGGTGGCCCTCGCCGGGCTCTGGGCGGAGCACGGCGTGGACCCGGCCGCCGTGGTGGCTCCGGGCGTCGGCACGGTCGCCGGCGCCTGCGTCGCGGGGGCGCTGTCCCTGGTGGACGGTGCGCGCGCGGCAGTGTCCGGCGAGGCGGGCGCCCTCACGGAGAGCCGGATTCCGCTGCTCACCGATGCCCTGGACGCCTCGCTGCGAACGCTGCTGGAGCGCGGCCACAACCGCTTCGTCGTCCTGGGGTGGGAGAGCCCCGCCGGTACCGACCGGGCCGAACGGATCACCGCCGCCGTCGGGCCGGACGTCCAGGTGGTCGCCGCCGCCGACGGATTCCTCCCCGCGCTGGCCGACCTGCACGTCCACGGCGCGGCGGTCCGCTTGGCGGCGGCGTTCCCGGTCGCCGGGCTCCGCCCGGTGGACCTGCCGACCTACGCCTTCCAGCGCCGCCGGTACTGGCTGGAGGACGGACCGGCCGACCCCGACGTGGCCGCCGCCGGTCTCACGGCCGCCGGCCACCCCCTTCTCCGGGCCCTGGTCGAACTGCCGGCCGACGGCGGGCTGCTGTTCACCGGCCGGCTCTCCCCGCGCGAGCTGCCCTGGCTCGCCGACCACACCGTGCAGGGCCGGGTGCTGCTGCCCGGCACCGCCGTGGTCGAGCTGGTCCGCGAGGCCGGCGCGCAGACGGGCTGCCCGCATCTGGGCGAGCTGACCCTGCACGCCCCGCTGGAGCTGCCCGCTCCCGAGGCCGCCACGGAGGCCGGTGCCCGGATCCGGCTGACCGTCGGCGCCCCGGACGGCTCCGGCCACCGCGCCGTGGAGCTGTCCTCGCACCCGGCCGCTCCCGAGCACGCCGTCTGGACCCGGCACGCCACCGGCACGCTGACGCCCGAGGCCCCGAGCGTCTCCTCCGACCTGGTGGTCTGGCCGCCGGCCGGCGCCGAGCCGGTCGGCCTGGACGGCTGCTACGAGCGCTTCGCCGGCCTCGGCATCGAGTACGGCCCGGCCTTCCGCGGGCTGCGCGCGCTCTGGCGGCGCGGCGAGGAGGTGTTCGCCGAGGTGGCGCTGGCGGAGGCGGACCGGGGCGACGCCGGCCGCTACGGCCTCCACCCGGCGCTGCTGGACGCCGCCCTGCAGGCCTACGCGGCCGGGGCGGAGCAGGCGGACGGGCCGACCCCGGTGCCGTTCGCCTGGCACGGCGTCTCGGTCCGGGCGGCCGGTGCCACGGCCCTGCGGGTGCGGCTCGCCCCGGCCGGCCCGGACGCGGTGACCGTCGAGGCCGCCGACCCGGCGGGCGTGCCGGTGGCCACGGTGGCGAGCCTGCGTTCGCGCCGGCTGCCCGCGGCCACCGCCGGTTCCGGCGCCCTGTGGCGCGTCCGCTGGACGCCGGTGCCGCCGGCCCCGCAGTCCGCCGCCGTGCGGACGGCGGTGGTGGGCGCCGGGCTGCCGGACGCCTCGCCGGAGCGCCACCCCGACCTCGCCGCGCTGGCCGCCGCCGGCACCCCCGTGCCGGACGTGGTCCTCGTCCCGCTCGCTCCGACCGGCGGCGACGTGCCGACCGCCGTCCACACCGCCACGGCGGAGGCGCTCCGGCTGGTGCGGTCCTGGCTGGCCGAGCCGCGGTTCGCCGCCGCGCGGCTGGTCGTGGTGACGACCGGCGCCCAGTCCACCGGAGCCGGCGATCCCGCCCCCGACCTCGCGGCGGCGGCCGTCTGGGGACTGCTCCGGTCGGCCCAGTCCGAACACCCCCGGCGCTTCGGCCTGCTGGACCTCGACGGGGCGACGCCCACCGCGGCCGACCTGGCCGGGGCACTCGCCTCCGACGAGCCCCAACTGGCGCTCCGCGGCTCCGGCCTGCTGGCGCCGCGGCTGGTGGAGGCCGAGCCGGCCACCGGCGGCGGCACCGCCTTCGCCCCGGACGGCACCGTCCTGGTCACCGGCGGCACCGGCACCCTGGGCGGCCTGCTCGCCCGGCACCTGGTCGAGCGCGGCACCCGGCACCTCCTCCTGGCGAGCCGCCGGGGCGAGCAGACGCCGAGCGTGGCCGAGCTGGTGGCGGAACTGACCGAGCGGGGGGCCGAGGTCACCGTCGCCGCCTGCGACACCGCCGACCGGGAGGCCCTCGCCGCCCTGCTGCGGTCGATTCCCGCGGCCCGCCCGCTGCGGGCGGTCGTGCACGCGGCCGGCGTGGCCGACGACGGCCTGCTGGCCGCGCTCACGCCCGAGCGGCTCGCCGCCGTCCTGCAGCCGAAGGTCGACGCGGCCTGGCACCTGCACGAGCTGACCCTCGACGCCGGGCTCGACGCCTTCGTGCTGTTCTCCTCCGCCTCGGGCACCTTCGGCACCGCAGGACAGGCCAACTACGCGGCCGCCAACGCCTTCCTCGACGCGCTCGCCCAGCGGCGCCACGCCGAGGGCCTGCCCGGCCTCTCGCTGGCCTGGGGGCTGTGGGCGGAGCGCAGCAAGCTGACGGAAGGTCTGGATCCGCTCAGCATGGGCCGGTTGGCCAGGGACGGTGTGGGCGCGCTTTCGACCTCGGAGGCTCTTGATCTCTTCGACACCGCCCGTATCATGATCAATGAGTCGGTGCTCGTCCCCGTTCGGCTGGACCTCGCAGTACTGCGGGGCCGGTCCGACCAGGGACAAGTTCCCTCGTTGCTGCGGGAGTCGGCCACGGCGCCGGTCCCCACGGCGGCGGCGTCGGCGCCCGTGCCGGGGCCGGACCAGGAGCAGGAGCAGGACGGGACGACCGGCTTCGCGCAGCGCCTGCGGGCGATGCCGGAGCAGGACCGCCGGCGTGCCCTGCTCGACCTGGTGCGCACCCACGCGGCGATCGTGCTGGCCGAGTCCACGCCCGAGTCCATCGACCCGGGCCAGGGCTTCGTCGACCTGGGCTTCGACTCGCTCGCCAACCTCGAACTCCAGGAGCGGCTGCAGGACGCCACCGGCCTCCAGCTGCCCAGCACCCTGGTGTTCGACTACCCCACCGCGGAGGTGCTGGCCGACCACCTCTGCGCCGAGTTCGACACCGGAGAGACCACGGCGGTGGGCCCGGCGCTCGCCGAACTCGACCGACTGGAGCAGTTCCTGACGCCCTACACCGACGACGACCAGGCCCGGACGGCGATCACCCACCGGCTGAAGGACCTCCTCGCCCGCTGGGGCGACGACGGCCGGGACAGCACCGGCCGGCCCGACCTCGCCTCGGCCACCGACGACGAACTCTTCGACGTACTCGACCAGTTGCGCGCCCGCTGAGGGCGACGGAAGAACCAGGTCGAACCCGCACCGGCTATAGGAGCAGGCTCAAGTGGCACATGAAGACAAGCTTCGCGAGCACCTCCGGTGGGCTGCCGCCGAGCTGGGCGAGGCACGCCGCAGGGTGGCCGAACTGGAGTCGGCCGACCGCGACCCGATCGCGATCGTCGGGATGAGCTGCCGGTACCCGGGCGGGGTGCGGACGCCGGAGGAGCTGTGGGACCTGGTGGCCGCGGGGCGGGACGCCGTCGGCGTCCCGCCAGGCGGACGCGGCTGGCGCGTCGAGGACTTCTACGACCCCGACGGCCTGCGCCCCGGCACCTCCTACGTGTGCGAGGGCGGCTTCCTCGACGAGGCGGACCGGTTCGACCCCGCGTTCTTCGGGATCAGCCCGCGCGAGGCCCTGGCGATGGACCCGCAGCAGCGGCTGCTGCTGGAGACCTCGTGGGAGGCCTTCGAGCGGGCGGGCATCCGGCCGGCGACCGTGCGCGGGGCCCGGGTCGGCGTCTTCACCGGCCTGATGTACCACGACTACGGCACCCGCCTCGGCCCGGTGGACGAGTCGGTCGCGGGCTTCCTGGGGAGCGGGACGGCGGGCAGCGTCGCCTCCGGCCGGATCGCCTACGTCCTCGGCCTGGAGGGGCCGGCGGTGACGGTGGACACGGCGTGCTCCTCGTCGCTGGTCGCCCTGCACCTGGCGAGCCAGGCGATCCGGCGCGGCGACTGCACGATGGCGCTGGCCGGCGGCGTCACGGTGATGGCCACCCCCAGCACCTTCGTCGAGTTCAGCCGCCAGGGCGGCCTTGCGCGGGACGGGCGGTGCAAGTCCTTCGCCGCCGCCGCCGACGGGACGGCGTGGGGCGAGGGCGCCGGAATGCTGCTGGTCGAGCGGCTGTCGGACGCCGAGCGGAACGGGCACCGGGTGCTCGCGGTCCTGCGCGGGTCGTCGGTCAACCAGGACGGTGCGAGCAGCAACCTCTCCGCACCCAACGGGCCCTCGCAGCAGCGGGTGATCCGGCAGGCCCTCGCCGAGGCCGAGCTCTCGCCCGACCTGATCGACGCCGTAGAGGCGCACGGCACGGGCACCAAGCTCGGGGACCCGATCGAGGCGCAGGCGCTGCTGGCCACCTACGGGCAGGAGCGCCCGGCCGAACGGCCGCTCTGGCTGGGGTCGTTGAAGTCCAACCTCGGCCACACCCAGGCGGCGGCCGGCGTCGGCGGTGTGATCAAGATGGTCATGGCGATGCGCAACGGCGTGCTGCCGCGCACCCTCCACGTCGACGAGCCGACGCCGCACGTGGACTGGTCGGCCGGGGCGGTCTCGCTGCTCACCGAGGCACAGGAATGGCCGCAGACCGGGCGCCCTCGGCGGGCGGCCGTCTCCTCGTTCGGCGTGAGCGGGACCAACGCTCACGTGATCCTGGAGCAGGCGCCGGAGGTTCCGGCGGCCGACCAGGGCGCGGCGCCCGGTGGCGTGCTGCCGTGGGCGCTGTCCGCGCGGGACGAGCGGGCGCTGCGTGAGCAGGCCGGGCGGCTGCGGGCGGCCGTCGAGGCCCACCCCGAGTGGGAACCGGCCGCGGTGGCCGTGGCGTTGGTGTCGGGCCGGTCCGTGTTCGAGCAGCGGGCCGTGGTGGTCGGCGAGGACCGCGCCGAGCTGCTGAGCGGCCTCGCCGCCCTCGCCGACGGCTCCGCCGCGCCCGGCATCGTCCAGGGCAGCGGCACCTTCGACCGGCCGGTGTTCGTCTTCCCCGGCCAGGGCTCCCAGTGGATCGGCATGGGCGCCGAACTCCTCGACACCTCCCACGTGTTCGCCGAGTGGATCGCCAAGTGCGAAGCCGCACTGGCCCCGTATGTCGACTGGTCACTCACCGACGTCCTGCGCGGCAAGGACGAGCTGACCCGGGTGGACGTCGTGCAGCCCGCACTGTTCGCCGTCATGGTCTCCCTCGCCGAGCTGTGGCGCTCCCTCGGAATCGAGCCCGCCGCCGTCATCGGCCACTCCCAGGGCGAAATCGCCGCCGCCACCGTCGCCGGCGCCCTCACCCTGGAGGACGGCGCGCGCGTCGCCGCCCTGCGCAGCCGGGCCATCCTCGCCATCAGCGGCCACGGCGGCATGGCCTCCCTCCCGCTGGCTCAGCAGGACGCCGCCGAGCTGCTCACCCGCTGGGACGGCCGCCTGACCGTCGCCGCCCACAACGGCCCCACCTCGACCGTCGTCGCCGGCGACAGCGACGCCCTCGACGAACTCCTCACCCACTGCGAGGAAGACGGCATCCGGGCCCGGCGCATCGACGTCGACTACGCCTCCCACTCCCCCCACGTCGAATCCATCCAGAACCAGCTCGCCGAGAAGCTGGCCGGCATCAGCCCGTGCGAAGCCGCCATCCCGTTCTACTCCACGGTCACCGGCGGCCTCATCAACACCAGTCGGCTGGACGCGGCGTACTGGTACACCAACCTCCGCCAGACCGTCCGCTTCACCGACGCCACCAACGCCGCCCACACCGACGGCCACCACGCCTTCATCGAGGCCAGCCCCCACCCCGTCCTTGCCATGGCCGTGCAGGACATCACCGAGGACGCCGGCCGGCAGGCGCTGGTCGTCGGTTCGCTGCGTCGTGACGAGGGCGGTCTCCGCCGGCTGCTCACCTCCCTCGCCGAGGCCCACGTCCACGGCGCCACCGTCACCTGGCCGACGGTCCCCGCCCTCCCGACCGGCCCACTCGACCTGCCCACCTACCCCTTCCAGCGCGAACGCTTCTGGCTGGACGCACCCGCCACCACCGGCGACGTCACGGCCGCCGGCCTCACCCCCGCCGAACACCCCCTGCTCAGCGCACTGCTCCCCCTCGCCGACGGCGACGAGATCATCCTCACCGGCCAGATCTCCCTCACCACCCACCCCTGGCTCACCGACCACGCCGTCTTCGGCACCGTCCTCCTCCCCGGCACCGCGCTCGTCGAGCTCGCCCTCCGGGCCGGTGACCACGCCGGCTGCGACGTCCTCGACGAGCTGACGCTCCAGGCACCGCTCCTGCTTCCCGACGAGGGCGCCGTCCAGCTCCAGCTCCGGATCGGCCCGCCGGAGGAGGACGGCCGCCGCGCCTTCTCCCTGCACTCCCGCGCCGACCACGCCGACCGCCCCGACGCCCCCTGGTCGCGGCACGCCACCGGCGTGCTGGCCGTCGGCGCTGAGCGCCCGTCCTGGGACCTCGCCGCCTGGCCCCCGGCCGGCGCGGTGCCGGTGGACGTCACCGAGCTCTACCCCCGGCTGGCCGAGGTCGGCCTCGACTACGGCCCGGCGTTCCAGGGGCTGCGCGCGCTCTGGCGGCAGGGCGACGACCTGTTCGCCGAGGTGCGGCTGCCGGCCGAGCAGCACGACGACGCCGCGCGCTTCGGCCTGCACCCGGCGCTGTTGGACGCCGCCCTGCACGCGACCGCCGCCGCCTCGCCCGGCGAGGTGCGGCTCCCGTTCTCGTGGAGCGGTGTCGCCCTGCACGCCACCGGTGCGACCGCCCTGCGGGTGCGGGTCTCGCCGGCCGGCGCGGACGGGATCGCCCTCCAGGTGGCCGATGCGTCGGGCGCCCCGGTGGCCGCGGTGGCGACGCTGGCGAGCCGCCCGGTGGACCGGGAGCGGCTGCAGGCGGCGCGCGAAGACGACGCGGACCCGCTGCTGCGGGTGGACTGGACCGAGCTGCCGGCCCCCGCCGAGGCGGCCGCCGGGCGCTGGGTGCTGCTCGGCACCGACCGGCTGGGCCTGTCCGACGGCCTCCGGATCGGCGGCCACCCCGACCTGGCCGCCCTGGCCGAGGCCGTCGCCGCCGGTGCGACCGTCCCCGACGCGGTACTGGTCACCTGCACCGGCACCGACTCGGAGGACGTCCCCACCGCCGTCCGCGACCTCACCACCGATTCCCTGACGCTTGTTCAGAAGTGGTTGGCAGCCGATCAGTTCAGCACCTCCCGGCTGGTCGTCCTGACCTCCGGGGCGGTCCCGGCCGGCAGCGGCGAGAGCGTGCGCGATCTGGTCGCCGCCCCGCTCTGGGGCCTGCTGCGCTCCGCCCAGACCGAGCACCCGGGCCGCTTCGTCCTGATCGACCTGGACAACCGCCGCTCCCCCGCCACGGAGGACGCGCTCGCCACCGCGCTCGCCGCGGCCCTCGCCACCGACGAGCCGCAACTTGCCGTCCGTGAGGGCAGGTTGTACGCCCCGCGGCTGGTCCGCGCCGCTGGCTGGCTGCTGGAGCCGCCGGCGGACGGCGCCGACTGGCGGCTGGACACCACCGCCAAGGGCACCCTGGAGAACCTCGCCCTGATCCCGTACCCCGCCGCTGCCGAGCCGCTCGGCCCCGGCCAGGTCCGGCTGGCCGTGCGCGCCGCCGGGATGAACTTCCGCGACGTGCTGCTCGGTCTGGGCATGGTCGACCAGGACGTCATGGGCGGCGAGGCGGCCGGTGTGGTGCTGGAGACCGCCCCCGACGTGACCGGGTTCGCCCCGGGCGACCGCGTGATGGGCATGGTGCCCGGCTCGTTCGGGCCGGTCGCCGTGGTCGACCACCGGCTGCTCGTCCCGCTCCCCGCGCACTGGACGTTCACCGAGGGCGCCTCGGTGCCGATCGCCTTCCTCACCGCCTACTACGGTCTCGTGGACCTCGCCCGGCTCGCCCCCGGCGAGTCGGTGCTGATCCACTCGGCGACCGGCGGCGTGGGCATGGCCGCGATCCAACTCGCCCGCCACCTGGGCGCCGAGGTGTTCACCACGGCGAGCCCGGCCAAGTGGGACACCCTGCGCGCGCTGGGGATACCGGAGGACCGGATCGCCTCCTCCCGCGACCTCGGCTTCGAGCAGCGGATCCGCGCCGCCACCGGCGGCCGGGGTGTGGACGTGGTGCTGAACTCGCTCGCCAACGACTTCGTCGACGCCTCGCTGCGGCTGCTCGCGGACGGCGGCCGGTTCGCCGAGATGGGCAAGACCGACATCCGCGACGCGGCCGAGGTCACCGCCGCCCACCCCGGCACCTCCTACCTCTGGTTCGACCTGATCGAGGCCGGCTACGACCGGATCGGCCGGATGACGGCCGAGCTGATGCCGCTGTTCGAGCGCGGCACGCTCCACCCGATCCCCGCCCGCACCTGGGACGTGCGGCGCGCACCGGACGCGTTCCGCTTCATGAGCCAGGCCCGCCACACCGGCAAGGTGGTGCTCACTATGCCCGCCGGGCCGGACCCGGACGGCACCGTGCTGATCACCGGCGGCACGGGCGTGCTGGGCGGCCTGGTCGCCCGCCGCCTGGTGGCCGAGCACGGCGTGCGGCACCTGCTGCTGCTCGGCCGGCGTGGCCCCGAGGCCGCGGGCGCGGCCGAGCTGACCGCCGAACTCACCGCGCTGGGCGCCCGGGTGACGGTCACCGCCTGCGACACCGCCGACCGCGACGCCCTGGCACGGGTGCTCGCCGCCGTCCCCGCCGAGCACCCGCTCACCGGCGTCGTGCACGCCGCCGGCGTGCTGGACGACGCGGTGATCGCCTCGCTGACCCCCGCCCAGGTGGCGGCGGTGCTCCGCCCGAAGGTGGACGCCGCCTGGCACCTGCACGAGCTCACCCGGGACGCCGGCCTCGGCGCGTTCGTCCTCTTCTCCTCCTCGGCAGCCGTCCTCGGCGGCCCCGGCCAGGGCAACTACGCGGCGGCCAACGCCTTCCTCGACGGCCTCGCCGAGCACCGCCGCGCCGCCGGGCTGCCCGGCCTGTCGATCGCCTGGGGCTTGTGGGAGCAGGCCAGCGGGATGACCGGCCACCTCGACGACACCGACCTGACCCGGCTGCGCCGCTCCGGCGTACGCCCGCTCTCCGACGCCGACGGCCTGGCGATGTTCGACGCGGCCCTGGACGCCGACCAGGCCCTGCTGGTGGCGATGCGGCTCGACGTCGCGACCGCCCGCACCGCCCTCCAGTCCTCGTCGGTGCCGCCGCTGCTGCGCCGGCTGATCGGCTCGCCGGCCCGCCGCGCGGTGGCGGTCGCCGAGACCGGCGGAGCGGACGCGCCGGCCCGCCGGCTGGCCGCCCTGCCCGAGGCCGAACGGGCCCGCGCCCTGCTGGAGCTGGTGCGCACCAACGCCGCCGTCGTGCTCGGCCACGCCACCGACGAGGCGATCCGGCCGGACCTCGCGTTCAAGCAGCTCGGCTTCGACTCGCTGACCGCCGTCGAGCTGCGCAACCGGCTGGGCGCGGCCACCGGGCTCCGGCTCCCGGCGACGCTGGTCTTCGACCACCCGCGGCCGGACGCCCTGGCCGCGTACCTGCTCGCCGAGCTGGCCCCGGCCGCACCGGCCGAGCCGGACGGCCCGGCGGCCTCCGACGGCGAGGTCAGCCGGCTCCTGGCCACCATCGCGCCGGCCCGGCTGCGCGCCGCCGGCCTGCTCGACGCGCTGCTCGCCCTGGCCGGCGCGGCGCCCGAGGAGCCACCGGCCGCGACGGACGACCAACTGGACGAGATCGACGCCATGGACGCCGACGACCTGATCGGCCTGGCCCTCGGCACCACTGACCTCTGATCGCGCTCGGACTGCGGAGAACCAAAACGATGGCTGCATCACAGGAGAAGGTGCTGGAAGCGCTCCGGGTCTCGCTCAAGGAGACCCGGCGGCTGCAGCAGCAGAACCACCAGCTGACCGAGGCCCGGCACGAGCCGATCGCGATCGTCGGCATGGCCTGCCGCTACCCCGGCGACGTCCACAGCCCCGAGGACCTGTGGCGGCTGGTCGCCGACGGCCGCGACGCCCTCTCCGACTTCCCGGCCGAACGCGGCTGGGACACCGAGGAGTTGTACGACCCGGACCCGGACAGCCCCGGCCGGAGCTACGTCCGGCAGGGCTGCTTCGTCCGCGACGCGGACCGGTTCGACGCCGCGTTCTTCGGGATCAGCCCGCGCGAGGCCCTGGCGATGGACCCGCAGCAGCGGCTGCTGCTGGAGACCTCCTGGGAGGCCTTCGAGCGCGCCGGCATCGACCCCTCCTCCGTCCAGGGCAGCCGGACCGGGGTGTTCGTCGGCGCCTCCCCGCTCGGCTACGCCGCCGATCCGCGCAGCGCCGAGGGCTCCGAGGGCTACCTGCTGACCGGCACCACCGTCAGCGTCGCCTCCGGCCGCCTGGCCTACGCCCTGGGCCTGGAGGGCCCGGCGCTCACGGTGGACACCGCCTGCTCGTCGTCCCTGGTCGCACTGCACCTGGCGAGCCGGGCGCTGCGCGACGGCGAGTGCACGATGGCGCTGGTCGGCGGCGCGGCCGTGATGGCGGCGCCGCACATGTTCATCGAGTTCAGCCGCCAGCGCGGGCTCGCCCCCGACGGCCGCTGCAAGGCCTTCGCCGGCGCGGCCGACGGCACCGCCTGGGGCGAGGGCGTCGGCGTGCTGCTGGTCGAGCGGCTCTCCGACGCCCGCCGCCTCGGCCACCCGGTGCTCGCCCTGGTCCGCGGCTCGGCGATCAACCAGGACGGCGCCTCCAACGGCCTGACCGCCCCGAGCGGGCCCGCCCAGCAGCGGGTGATCCGGGCAGCGCTGGCCGACGCCCGGCTGACCGCCTCCGACGTGGACGCCGTCGAGGCGCACGGGACGGGCACCCGGCTCGGCGACCCGATCGAGGCGCAGGCACTGCTGGCCACCTACGGCCAGGACCGGCCAGCCGAACGTCCGCTCTACCTCGGCTCGGTGAAGTCCAACATCGGCCACACCCAGCTCGCCGCCGGCGTCGCCGGCGTCATCAAGACGGTGCTGGCGATGCGGCACGGCGTGCTGCCCGCCACCCTGCACGTGGACGAGCCGACGCCGCAGGTCGACTGGTCGCGCGGCGCAGTCGAGCTGCTCACCGAGCAGCGCGCCTGGCCCGCCACCGACCGGCCGCGGCGCGCGGCCGTCTCCTCCTTCGGGATCAGCGGCACCAACGCCCATGTGATCCTGGAGCAGCCCGCCGAGGAGCCGAACGAGGAGCCGGTCCAGGAGCCGGCCGGGCAGAGCCCGACCGTCGAGCCCCGCGAGGCGCCCTCCGGCACCCCGTGGCTGCTCTCCGCCCGCAGCCCGGAGGCGCTGCGCGCCCAGGCCGGCCGGCTGGCCGAGGCCGTCGCGGGCGAGCCCGGGTGGGACCGGGCGGACGTCGCCTGGTCGCTGGTCACCGCCAGGGCCGACCTCGACCACCGCGCGGTGGTGCTCGGCGCCGACTGCAGCGAGCTGCTCGCCGGTCTCGACGCCCTGCACCGGGGCGGAAGCGCTCCGCAGCTGGTCCAGGGTCCGGGCCCGCGCGGCGGGAAGCTGGCGTTCCTGTTCACCGGCCAGGGCGCGCAGCGGGCCGGCGCCGGCCGCGAACTGCACCGCCGCTTCCCGGTGTTCGCTGCCGAGCTGGACAAGGTCTGCGCCCTGCTGGCGGAGCGCACCGGGCTGCCGGTGCGCGAGGTGCTGCTCGCCGAGGAGGGCTCGCCCGAGGCGGCGCGGCTGGACGAGACCGCGTTCACCCAGGCCGCCCTGTTCGCGCTGGAGGTGGCGCTGTTCCGGCTGGCCGAATCCTGGGGCCTGCGGCCGGACTTCGTGCTCGGGCACTCGATCGGCGAGCTGGCGGCGGCGCACGTCGCCGGGGTCTTCTCGCTGGAGGACGCGGTCACGGCGGTCGCCGCGCGCGGCCGGCTGATGCAGCAACTGCCCACCGGCGGGGCGATGGTGGCCGTCGAGGCGACGGAGGCCGAGGTGGCCGGGCTGCTCGCCGGCCACGAGGCACGGGCGAGCATCGCGGCCGTCAACGGCCCCCGCTCGGTGGTGCTCTCCGGCGAGGAGGAGGCGGTCACCGGGATCGCCGAGCAGCTTCGCGCCGAGAGTCGCCGCACCAAGCGGCTGACCGTCAGCCACGCCTTCCACTCCCCGCGGATGGCGGGCATGCTCGAACCGTTCCGCGCGGTGCTCGCCGGGCTGACCCTGCACGAGCCGACGATCCCGGTCGTCTCCAACCTCACCGGCCGGCCGGTCACCGGGGAGATCCGCACCGCGGAGTACTGGGTCCGCCACGTGCGCGAGGCCGTGCGCTTCCACGACGGGGTGCGGCACCTGCTCGACCGCGGGGTGACCGCCCTGCTGGAGCTGGGACCGGACGGCGTGCTTTCCGCCATGGCGCAGCAGGCCGCCGGGGACCGGGACGACGTCGCGGCCGTGCCGCTGCTGCGCCGGGGCCGCCCGGAGACCGACACCGTGCTCGCCGCGGTGGCGCAGGCGCACGTGCGGGGCGTCCGGGTGGACTGGCCGGCCTGCCTCACCGACCTGGCCGGCCCGGCCGGGCACCGGGTGGACCTGCCGACGTACCCGTTCCAGGGCGAGCGGTACTGGCCGGCCGCCGCCGGGCCGGCCGCCGAGGCGTCCGAGCTGGGTGTGACGGCGGCCGGGCACCCGCTGCTCGGCGCCTCCGTCACCCCGGCGGAGGGCGGCGGGCTGATCCTCACCGGGCGGCTGTCGGTCCGCTCGCACCGCTGGCTCGCCGACCACGTCATCCTCGGCAGTGTGGTGGTGCCCGGCACCGCCTACCTGGAGCTGGCCCTGCACGCGGCGCAGCTGGCCGGCTGCACGGCGGTGGAGGAGCTGGACCAGGAGGCGCCGCTGATCCTCACCGAGGCCGGTGCGGTCCAGGTGCAGCTGGTGGTCGGCGCGGCCGACGAGTCGGGCCGGCGGTCGATCGGTGTGTACTCGCGGCCGGACGACGGCGAGGCGTGGACGCGGCACGCCGGCGGCACGCTCGCCGCCGGGGACGGGGCGATCGGCTGGGACCACGCGGGCGCCTGGCCGCCCGAGGGCGCGGTGCCGGTGGACCTGAGCGACTTCTACCCGTCGGTCGCCCGCGACGGCTTCGTCTACGGCCCGTCGTTCCGCGGTCTGCGGGCGGTCTGGCGCGCGGGCGAGGAGGTGTACGGCGAGGTCGCGCTGCCGGAGCCGGAGCGGGCGCAGGCCGCCGGGTACGGCGTCCACCCGGCGCTGCTCGACGCCGCGCTGCACGCCGGTCTGGTCGGGAACACGGGCGAGCAGGTGCTGCTGCCCTTCGCCTGGAACGGGGTGCGGCTGCACCGCCCGGGCTCGGCCGTGCTGCGGCTGCGGATGGCCCCGGCCGGGCCGGACGCGATGTCGCTGCAGGTGGCCGACGAGTCCGGCGCGCCGGTGGCCTCGGTCGCCGCGCTGCGGGCCCGGCCGGTCTCGGTCGAGCAGCTGCGCGCGGCGGCCCGGGCCGGGCTCGGCGACGCCCTGTTCCGCGTCGAGTGGACGCCGGCCCGGGCGGCGGAGCCCGTCCGCGGGCGGTGGGCCGTCCTCGGCTCCCCGGACGGCGAGGCCCTGGGCGCGGACCTCGACCACCACCCGGACGTCGCGGCACTCGGCGCAGCCGTCGATGCCGGGCTGCCGGTACCGGACGCGGTCTTCCTCCCCTTGCCGGACCTGGCCGATGCCGGTCGGCCGGAGGCCGGCGGCGACGTCCCCGGGGCGGTCCGCACGGCCGTGCGCCGAGTCCGGTCCGCGCTGGCGCAGTGGGCGGCGGACGACCGGCTCGCCGGCTCCCGGCTGGTCCTGGTGACCCGCCGCGCGGTGGCCGCCGAGCCCGGCGAGGACGTCCCGAACCTCGCGCACGCGCCGCTGTGGGGGCTGGTCCGCGCCGCCCAGGCCGAGCACCCGGGCCGATTCGTGCTGCTCGACCTGGACGAGACCTCGGACCCCGCCGCGGCCTTCGCCCGGGCCGCCGCCGGCACCGAGCCGCAGCTCGCCCTGCGCGCGGGCACCGTCCTGACGCCGCGCCTGGTCCGGGCCCGCCCGGCGGCGCCCGCGCCGGCCCCCGCACTCGACCCGGACGGCACGGTACTGATCACCGGCGGCACCGGTGCGCTCGGCGCGCTGTTCGCCCGCCACCTGGTCACCGCGCACGGCGTACGGCACCTGCTGCTGCTCGGCCGCCGCGGCCCGGAGGCCGCGGGAGCCGCCGAGCTGACCGCCGAACTCACCGGCCTTGGCGCCCAGGTGACGGTCACGGCCTGCGACGTCGCGGACCGGGCTGCGCTCGCCACCGCCCTCGCCACCGTCCCCGCCGAGCACCCGCTCACCGCCGTCGTCCACACGGCCGGCGTGGTCGCGGACGGCGCCCTCGCCTCGCTCACCGAGGAGCTGGTCGACGCCGCGCTCCGCCCGAAGGCGGACGCCGCCTGGCACCTGCACGAGCTCACCCGCGAGGCCGGGCTCGCCGCCTTCGTGCTGTTCTCCTCGGCGACGGCCACCCTCGGCGGCGCCGGCCAGGGCGGCTACACGGCGGCCAACGCCTTCCTCGACGCCCTGGCCCAGCACCGAGCGGCGCAGGGCCTGCCCGCCCGGTCCCTCGCCTGGGGTCTCTGGGAGCAGCGCGACGGCATGGCGGGCGCCCTCGACGACGCCACGCTCGGCCGGATGCGGCGCTCGGGCGTCCTGCCGCTCACCCCGCAGGACGGCCCGGCCCTCTTCGACGCGGCGCTCACCGGGGCCGACCCGACCGCGTTGCCCGTCCGGCTGGACCTCGCCGCGCTGCGCCGGGCCGGGGCCGAACTCCCGCCGCTGCTGCACAGCCTGGCCGGGACGGCCACCGGGCCCGCCCGCCGGCCCGACGCGGAGGCGGCCGACGGGCTGAAGCGACGGCTCGCCGGCCTGTCCGACGCCGACCGCGAACGCGCACTGCTGGACCTCGTCCGCACCCAGGTGGCGGTCGTGCTCGGCCACTCGGACGCCGCCTCGGTCGACGCCGACCGCGCCTTCGGCGACCTGGGCTTCGACTCGCTGACGGCGGTCGAGCTGCGCAACCGCCTCACCTCCGCCACCGGCCTGCGGCTGCCGGCGACGCTGGTCTTCGACCACCCCACGGCGGCGGCGCTGGCCGGCCACCTGGACGCCGAACTCCCGCGCGAGGGAGAGCGTTCGACCGCCGCCCCGGTGCTCGCCGAACTGGACCGACTGGAAGCCCTCCTCGCCGCGGTGGCCGCCGACCACCCCGACCGGGCGCGGATCGCGGGCCGGCTTCGATCCGTGGTCTCCCGGTGGGACGACCGGCGCGATCCGGCGGGCGCCGGTGAATCCCCGGCCACCGAACTGGAGTTGG
The DNA here is from genome assembly GCF_044747365.1 of Kitasatospora sp. NPDC090091. NCBI lineage: Bacteria > Bacillati > Actinomycetota > Actinomycetes > Kitasatosporales > Streptomycetaceae > Kitasatospora > Kitasatospora sp. NPDC090091. Next base: position 13,313 of record NZ_JBIVDY010000020.1, on the reverse strand, counting down.
ACTCGGCCGAGGACGACGAGGTCTTCGACTTCATCACCAACGAACTCGGCATCTCCTGACCGCCCCACCCTGACCAGCCCGCCGGCGGCCGTGCCGGCCAGACATCCCGTACCTGTCCATCCCGAAGGGGTTGCGCCACTGTGGCCAGCGAGACCGAGGACAAGCTCCGCTACTTCCTCAAGCGGGTGACCGCCGACCTCCAGGAGACGCGCCGGCGGCTCCAGGAGATGGAGAACGTCGCGGGCGAGCCGATCGCGATCGTCGGCATGGCCTGCCGCTTCCCCGGCGGCGCCGACTCGGCGGAGCAGCTCTGGCAGTTGGTCGCGGACGGCCGGGACGCGATCTCCGCCTTCCCGGAGGACCGCGGGTGGGACGTCGAGGCGCTGTACGACCCCGACCCGGACCGCGCCGGCCACACCTACGCCCGCGAGGGCGGATTCGTCGAGGGAGCCGACCGGTTCGACGCCGGCTTCTTCGGCATCGGCCCGCGCGAGGCCCTGGCCATGGACCCGCAGCAGCGTCTGCTGCTGGAGACCTCCTGGGAGGCCTTCGAGCGCGCCGGGGTCGACCCGGCCACGCTGCGGGGCAGCCGGACCGGCGTCTTCATGGGCGCCGGGCAGGTCGACTACGCGGCGCTCGCCCAGAACGCGACCGAGAGCCTGGAGGGGTACCTGCTCTCCGGCGGGGCGGCGAGTGTGATCTCGGGCCGGCTCTCCTACGTGTTCGGGCTGGAGGGCCCGGCGATCACCGTCGACACGGCGTGCTCGTCGTCCCTGGTGGCCCTGCACCTGGCCTGCCAGTCGCTGCGCCGCGGCGAGTGCACGACCGCCCTCGCCGGCGGGGCGGCCGTGATGGCCGCCCCGGGGATGTTCGTCGAGTTCAGCCGCCAGCGCGGGCTCGCCCCCGACGGCCGCTGCAAGGCCTTCGCCGCCGCCGCGGACGGGACCGGCTGGGGCGAGGGCGTCGGCGTCCTGCTGCTGGAGCGTCTGTCCGACGCGCAGCGCAACGGACACCGGGTCCTGGCGGTGGTGCGCGGCTCGGCCGTCAACCAGGACGGCGCCAGCAACGGACTCACGGCGCCCAACGGTCCGGCGCAACAGCGGGTCATCTGGGACGCCCTCGACAACGCCCGCCTCGCGGCGGCCGACGTCGACGCGGTCGAGGCCCACGGCACCGGGACGACGCTCGGCGACCCGATCGAGGCGCAGGCGCTGCTGGCCACCTACGGCCAGGACCGGCCGGCCGAACGGCCGCTCTGGCTCGGCTCGGTGAAGTCCAACATCGGCCACACCCAGGCCGCGGCCGGCGTCGCCGGGGTGATCAAGATGGTCATGGCGATGCGCAACGACGTGCTGCCGCGGACCCTCCACGTCGACGAGCCGACACCGCATGTCGACTGGTCGGCCGGGGCGGTCTCGCTCCTCACGGAGGCCCAGGAGTGGCCGGCCGGCGAGCAGGCCAGGCGGGCCGGGATTTCGGGCTTCGGGGCGAGCGGGACGAACGCGCACGTGATCCTGGAGGAGGCGCCGGAGGAGCCGCAGAAGGAGGAGACCGAGTCCGACTCGCCCTCTTTGGTGGTGCCGTGGGTGCTCTCCGCCCGGGACGAGCGCGCCCTGCGCGCCCAGGCCGGACAGCTCGCCACGTACCTCCAGGACCACCCCGACAGCGACCTGCGCGCCGTCGGCCACACCCTGCTCACCGGCCGCGCCGCCCTCGACCACCGCGCCGTCGCCCTCGGCCAGAACCGCAACGAACTCCACGCCGCCCTCGCCGCACTGGCCGACGGCACCGCCCCGACCGGACACGGCACCCACGAACGGCCGGTCTTCGTCTTCCCCGGCCAGGGCTCCCAGTGGATCGGCATGGGCGCCGAACTCCTCGACACCTCCCACGTGTTCGCCGAGTGGATCGCCAAGTGCGAAGCCGCACTCGCCCCGCATGTCGACTGGTCACTCACCGACGTCCTGCGCGGCAACGACGACCTCACCCGCGTCGACGTCATCCAGCCCGCACTGTTCGCCGTCATGGTCTCCCTCGCCGAGCTCTGGCGCTCCCTCGGAATCGAGCCCGCCGCCGTCATCGGCCACTCCCAGGGCGAAATCGCCGCCGCCACCGTCGCCGGCGCCCTCACCCTGGAGGACGGCGCCCGCGTCGCCGCCCTGCGCAGCCGGGCCATCCTCGCCATCAGCGGCCACGGCGGCATGGCCTCCCTCCCGCTGGCTCAGCAGGACGCCGCCGAACTCCTCAAGCAGTGGGACGGCCGCCTGACCGTCGCCGCCCACAACGGACCCACCTCGACCGTCGTCGCCGGCGACAGCGACGCCCTCGACGAACTCCTCACCCACTGCGAGGAAGACGGCATCCGGGCCCGGCGCATCGACGTCGACTACGCCTCCCACTCCCCCCACGTCGAAGCCATCCAGAACCAGCTCGCCGAGAAGCTCGCCGGCATCAGCCCGCGCGAAGCCGCCATCCCGTTCTACTCCACGGTCACCGGCGGCCTCATCAACACCAGTCGGCTGGACGCGGCGTACTGGTACACCAACCTCCGCCAGACCGTCCGCTTCACCGACGCCACCAACGCCGCCCACACCGACGGCCACACCACCTACATCGAAACCAGCCCCCACCCCGTCCTCACCCCCGCCATCGAAGACACCCTCGACACCACCAACCCCGTCGTCGTCACCGGCACCCTCCGCCGCAACGAAGGCACCTGGACCCGCCTCCTCACCTCCGCCACCCACCTCCACAACCACGGCCACCCCCTCAACTGGACCCCCCTCCTCCACCCCAACCCCCACCCCGACCTCCCCACCTACCCCTTCCAGCAACGCCGCTACTGGGTGGACACCACCGGCACCGGCAGGCCGGTCGCCGCGCCGGAGGAGTACGCCGCGGGCTCCGCCGGAGCGGAGCTGCGCCGCCGCCTCGCCGAGCTGTCCGAGCCCGACCGCGAGCGGCTGGTGCGCGACCTGGTGGACTCCCACGCGATCGCCGTCCTCGACCTGGCCGCCCCGATCACGCCGGGCCGCACCTTCCAGGAGCTGGGCTTCGTCTCGCTCACCGCCGTCGAGCTGCGCAACCGGCTGATGGCCGCCACCGGCCTCCGGCTCCCGGCCGCCGTCGCCTTCGACCACCCGACGCCCGAGGCCCTGAGCCGCCACCTGCTCTCCCAACTCGGCGACCCGGACGTCGAGATCGCCGACACCGAGCCCGCCCCCGCCGCAGCGGTCGGCACCGACGAGCCGATCGCCGTCGTCGCGATGGCCTGCCGCTACCCGGGCGAGGTCCGCAGCCCCGAGGAGCTGTGGCAGCTGGTCGCGGACGGCCGGGACGCGATCACGCCCTTCCCCGACAACCGCGGCTGGGACCTGGACAACCTCTACGACCCCGACCCGGACCGGGCCGGCCACAGCTACACCCGCGAGGGCGGGTTCCTCCACGACGCCGACCGGTTCGACGCCGCGTTCTTCGGCATCGGCCCGCGCGAGGCGCTGGCGATGGACCCGCAGCAGCGGCTGCTGCTGGAGACCTCCTGGGAGGCCTTCGAGCGCGCCGGCATCGACCCGACCTCCCTGCGCGGCAGTCGCACCGGAGTGTTCGCCGGAAGCAGCGGCCAGGACTACCACCTGCTGGCGCAGGGCTCGCCGGACGGTCTGGAGGGGTACCTGCTCACCGGCAACGCGGCCAGTGTCCTGTCCGGTCGGCTCGCCTACACGTTCGGGCTTGAGGGGCCGGCCGCCACGGTGGACACGGCCTGCTCGTCCTCCCTGGTCGCCCTGCACCTGGCCTGTCAGTCGCTGCGCTCGGGCGAGAGCACGCTCGCGCTCGCGGGCGCCGTCAGCGTGCTCTCGACCCCCCAGGCCTTCGTGGCCTTCAGCCGGCAGCGGGGGCTGGCTCCGGACGGGCGGTGCAAGCCGTTCGCCGCCGCGGCCGACGGCACGGCCTGGGGCGAGGGGGTGGGTGTGCTGGTGCTGGAGCGGCTCTCCGACGCCCGGCGCAACGGGCACCCGGTGCTGGCGGTGGTCCGCGGTTCGGCGACCAACCAGGACGGCGCCAGCAACGGCCTGTCCGCGCCCAACGGCCCTTCTCAGCAGCGGGTCATCCGGCAGGCGCTGGCCAACGCCCGGCTCTCCCCGGCCGAGGTCGACGCCGTGGAGGCGCACGGGACGGGCACGCCGCTCGGCGACCCGATCGAGGCCGAGGCGCTGCTCGCCGCCTACGGGCGCGGGCGGTCGGCCGAACAGCCGCTCTACCTCGGCTCGGTGAAGTCCAACATCGGCCACACCGCCGCGGCCGCCGGGATGGCGGGGGTGATCAAAATGGTGATGGCGATGCGGCACGGCGTCCTGCCGCCGATGCTTCACACCGACGCCCCCACCCCGCACGTGGACTGGGCCTCGGGAGCGGTCGCCCTCCTCACGGAGTCGGTGGCCTGGCCGGAGCGGGACCGCCCCCGGCGCGCGGGCGTGTCCGCGTTCGGCATCAGCGGCACCAACGCCCACGTCGTCCTCGAAGAGGCGCCGGCGCTGCCCGGCCGGCCGGCACCGTCCGAGGGCTCCAGCGGCCCCGAAAGCTCTGGAAGCTCCGAAAGCTCTCAAAGCCCCGAAGACACCCGCGCCACCGCACCGCGCGCCGGGGCGGCGGACGCCGACCCGACCGGGGGGCCGACGCCGTCGGCCGGTCCGCTCGTCCCCTGGCTGGTCTCGGCCCGCGGCGAGGCCGCCCTGCGGGCCCAGGCGGAGCGGCTGCGCGAGCACCTCGCCGGCTCGCCCGCCGTCGACCCGGCCGCCGTCGGCCGCTCGCTGGCCCTCTCCCGGGCCGCCCTGCCGCACCGGGCGGTGCTGTTCGGCCGCGACGCGGCCGAGCTGGGCGCCGGTCTGGACGCACTGGTCACGGGCTCCCCCGCGCCCGGGGTGGTCCTCGGCACGGTGGCCGCGGGCCGGATCGGCTTCCTCTTCCCCGGCCAGGGCAGCCAGCGCCCGGGCATGGGCCAGGGCCTGTACGCGGCCCACCCGGTCTTCGCCCGGGCCCTGGACGAGGTCTGCGCGCTGCTGGACCGGCATCTCGCAGCGCCCGGCCGCCCCGCCCTGCGCGACGTGCTGTTCGCCCCCGAGGGCAGCCCCGAGGCCGCTCTGCTCGACGAGACGGTGTTCACCCAGGCCGGGCTCTTCGCGGTCGGCCTGGCGGCGTTCCGGCTGCTGGAGTCCTGGGGGGTGGTGCCGGACTGGGTCGGCGGCCACTCGATCGGGGAGCTGACGGCGGCCTGCGCGGCCGGGGTGTTCACGGTCGAGGACGCCTGCCGGCTGGTCGCGGCCCGCGGCCGGCTGATGCAGGACTCGCCGGCCGGTGCCATGGTCGCCGTGGAGGCGGCCGAGGACGAGGTGCTGCCGCTGCTCGCGGGCCGGGAGGACCGGCTCGGCATCGCCGCCGTCAACGGGCCGCGCGCCACCGTGCTCTCCGGCCTGGCCGAGGCGGTCGACGAGGTCGCCGCCGAGCTGGCCGAACGCGGCTGCCGGACCAGGCGGCTGCGGGTCGCCCGGGCGTTCCACTCGCCGCTGATGGACGGTGTGCTGGCGCGCTTCCACGAGGCGGCGAGCGGGCTCACCTACCGGCCGCCGCGGATCCGGCTGCTGTCGAACCTGACCGGCGGACCGGCGACCGCCGAGCAGGTGGGCCGTCCGGAGTACTGGGTGCGGCACATCCGGGAGGCGGTCCGCTTCCACGACGGCGTCCGCCGGATGGCGGAGGACGGGGTCACCACATTCCTCGAACTCGGCCCCGGCGGCGTGCTGTCCGGTCTCGTCCGGGACGGCCTGGCCGAGCGGACCCCGGCGCCGGCGGCGGTGCCGCTGCTCCGGCGGGCCCGCCCGGAGGCGGAGAGCGCGCTGACCGCGCTCGCCCACGTCCACGTCCGCGGCGTGCCGGTGGACTGGGCCGCCGTCTTCGCCGGCGACGGGACGCCGCACCTCCACCCGTACGTCGTCGACCTGCCCACCTATGCGTTCCAGCGCCGCCGGTTCTGGATCGAGGGCACCGCCGCCCTCTCCCGGCCGGCCGGGGGCGCCGTCCCCGCGGCCGCCGTCCCCGCGGCCGCCGAGCCGGTGGCCGCCGACCTGGTGGCCGACGCCGGCACCCCCGCCGGCCTGCGCGAGCGGCTGCTCACCCTCGATACGCCCGAACGCCTCCTCACCCTCCGGGAGTTGGTGGCCGCCCAGGTGGCCGCCGCCCTGGGGCACGCCTCCGCCGACGAACTGGAGACCGGGCTCGACCTGCCCGAGCTGGGACTCGACTCGCTCGCGGCCACCGAGCTCGGCGCCGCCCTGCAGGCCGCCACCGGCGTCCCGCTCTCCTCCACCGCGGTGTTCGAGCACCCCACGCTGGACGGCCTCGCCGCGCACCTCGAAGCCGGGCTGGGCACCGCCACGGCCCCGCCGGACGCACCGGCCGCAGGCCTGCTGGCCTCGCTCGCCCCGCGGGCCGCCGAGCTGGGCCGGTTCGCCGAGTTCGGTGAACTCCTCGCGGCCGCCGCCCGGTTCCGGGACACCTTCGACGGCCCGCCCGCCGCGGCCGACCGCCCGGCACCGGTCCGCCTCACCCGCGGAGCGGCGACCCCGCGCTTCTTCTGCTTCCCCTCCTTCGCCTCCAGGTCCGGCGCCCACCAGTACGCCCGGCTGGCCGCCGCCTTCGACGGCCGGCACGAGCTCTGGGTACTGCCCGCACCCGGCTTCGCCCCGGGCGAGCCGCTGCCCGCCGACCTCGACGCACTGGTGCGCCTGCACGCCGCGGACGTCGAACGCCTCGCCGCCGGTGAGCCGTTCGTCCTCCTCGGCCACTCGGCCGGCGGCTGGATCGCGCACGCGGTGGCGACGTACCTGGAGAAGCTCGGCACGGCACCGGTCTCCGTCGTCCTGCTGGACAGCTACCGCCCCGGGAGTGCGATACTTCCCCGCATCCAGGCGGAGATCGCCAAGCTTCTGACTGGAGGTCAACTCCCGGCCGACCAGCTGCTGGACGACACCTGCCTCACCGCGATGGGCGGCTACGCCCGGCTCTTCGAGAGCTGGCAGCCGCAGCCCCTCGCGACGCCGACGCTCCAGCTCCGCGCGGCCCGGCCGCTCCCCGGCTTCCCCGCCACCGGCTGGCAGGCCTCCTGGCCGGTGCCGCACACCGAGGACGAGGTGCCGGGCGACCACTTCTCCCTGATCGGCGAGCACAGTCCCTCCACCGTGCGCGCCGTCCTCGACCGGCTCGCCGAGCCGTCCGCCTGACCGTCCATCCGCACGTACCGACTCCGACCGAGGGTGAGCAGACCATGAGCATCGACAACGACCACCAGCCAGGCTCCGTCGACCAGGCGGTCCTGGACGGCGCGAACCCGTACCACCGGCGCGCGCTCGCCTTCTACGACCTGCTCGTGTTCCGCGGCAGCGCGCCGCTGTTCTGGCGCTGCTCCCCGCGCAACTTCCTGGAGATGTACCGGACCTCCATAGGCGCGAAGCACCTTGAGATCGGCGTCGGCACCGGCTACCTGCTGCAGCGCACCCGCTTCCCGGTCTCGAACCCGGAGATCACGCTGGCCGACCTCAACCCCAGCACCCTCGACTTCACCGCCGAGCGGCTGGCGCACTTCAAGACCAACAAGGTGGTCGCCAACGCGCTGGAGCCGCTGCCGGTGCCCGCCGAGAGCCACGACTCGGCCGCCCTCAGCTTCCTGCTGCACTGCATCCCCGGCAGCCTGCGCGAGAAGGGCGTCGCCATCAAGCACGCCGCGGCGGCCGTGCGGCCCGGCGGCACGGTGTTCGGCAGCACCATCCTCTCCCAGGGCGTCCCGGTCACCGGGGCCGGCCGCTGGCTGATGAACGACCTCAACGGCAAGGGCGTCTTCCACAACGACCAGGACCACCTGGACGACCTGCGCGACCAGTTGAAGCAGAACTTCGACGACTTCGACCTGGCCGTGCGCGGCTGCGTCGGCCTCTGGCGGGCCCGCAAGTCGTAACTCCCGCGGCGCACCGGTCCCCCGACGCACCGCCTCACCCCGGAAAGACCCCGCTGGAACCCCGGTAAGACCCCCGGAAAGGAACCCGACACCATGGCCGCCCGCTGGTATCCGATCGAGGAAGCCGACGACTCGCTGTTCGCCACCGCCCCGCTGTACCACGCCCGTTCGGTCGAGGTGCCGTTCTCCGCTGAGGAGACCTGGGCGGCCCTGACCGGCGACGGCGTCTCCAGCTGGACCAAGGGCATGCGTCAGCTCACCTGGACCTCGCCGCGGCCGTTCGGCGTCGGCACCACCCGGGAGATCGAGATGGAGAGCGGCCTCGTCCTGCGCGAGCACTTCTTCCGCTGGGAGGAGGGCACCCGCAAGACCTTCACCGCCACCGAGGCGACCAAGCCGATCTTCCGCCACCTGGTGGAGGACTACGTGGTCGAGCCCACCGAGACCGGCGCCCGGTTCAGCTGGCGCTGGGCGGCCGAGCTGAACCGCCCGTGGTCCTTCCTCCAGGGCGCCCTGGACCGCTTCTTCTTCGCCCCGACCGGCCGCTCGCACATCGACGGCCTGCCCGCCTACATGGCCTCCCAGCGCGGCTCCGCGCTCCGCTGACCACCCCGGTCGGCCCACCCCGCCCCCGAACGAAGGAAGACCCCGAATGTGCGGGATCGCTGGCTGGATCTCCTTCCAGCTCGACCTCGAACGTGAACTCGCCGCTCTGAGCGCCATGACCGACACCATGGCCTGCCGCGGCCCGGACGCCTCCGGCACCTGGCTGTCCGCCCACGCCGCCCTCGGCCACCGCCGGCTCTCCGTCATCGACCTGGCCGGTGGCGTGCAGCCCATGGTGGCCGAGACGCCGGACGGCCCGGTCGTGCTGACCTACAGCGGTGAGGCGTACAACTTCACCGAGCTGCGGGACGAACTCCGGCGCCGGGGACACGAGTTCCGCACCTCCAGCGACACCGAGGTGGTGCTGCGCGGATACCTGGAGTGGGGGCAGGGGGTCGCCGACCGGCTCAACGGCATGTACGCCCTGGGCATCTGGGACAGCCGCGTGGAGAAGCTGATCCTGCTGCGCGACCGCCTGGGCATCAAGCCGCTCTACTACGCGCCCACCACCGGCGGCCTGGTGTTCGGCTCCGAGGCCAAGGCCCTGCTGGCCCACCCGGAGGTGGAGCCGGTCGTCGACGCCGACGGGTTCCGCGAGCTGTTCGGCTTCGTCAAGGAGCCCGGCCGCGCGGTCTGGGCCGGCATGCACGAGGTCAAGCCGGGCACCATGGTGACCTTCGACCGCTCCGGACTGCGCGAGCACGTGTACTGGCGGCTGGAGGTCGCCGAGCACCACGACGACACCGAGACCACCGTGCGCCGGGTCCGGGAGATGCTGGAGGACAGCGTCGCCCGGCAGCTGGTCGCCGACGTGCCGCAGTGCGTCCTGCTCTCCGGCGGGCTCGACTCCAGCGCCCTCACCGCCCTGGCCGGCCGCCGGCTGGCCGCCGACGGCGAGCGCGCCCGCACGTTCACCGTCGACTTCGAGCAGACGGACGCGTTCCGCCCGGACGACCTGCGCGGCTCACCGGACGCGCCGTTCGCCCGCGAGGTCGTGCAGCACGTCGGCACGCTGCACCACGACATCAAGCTCGACTACCAGGAGCTGGCCAACCCCGAGGTGCGCCGCGCCACGGTGACCGCCCGCGACCTGCCGTTCGGCTTCGGCGAGGCGGACAACTCGCTCTACCTGCTGTTCAAGGCGATCCGCGAGCACTCCACGGTCGCGCTCTCCGGCGAGTCGTCGGACGAGATCTTCGGCGGCTACCCCTGGTTCCACCTGCCGGCCGTCCAGCAGGTCCCGATGTTCCCGTGGGTCACCGCCTCCGGCCTCGGCCCCCGCAACCACCCCACCAAGCTGATCGACCCCGACCTGCTGCTGCGCACCCTCGACGTCCCCGGCTACTGGGCCCAGCGCTGGAGCGACTCGGTCGCCGCTCTCCCCGTGGTGGCCGGCGAGGACGCGCACGAACGGCGGATGCGCGAGTTCTGCTACGTGCACCTGACCAGCCTGCTCGGCCTGCTGCTGGACCGGAAGGACCGGATGAGCATGGCGGTCGGCCTGGAGGTCCGGGTGCCGTTCTGCGACCACCGGCTCGTCGAGTACGTGTTCAACACCCCCTGGGCGATGAAGACCTTCGACGGCCGGGAGAAGAGCCTGCTGCGGGCCGCGGTCAAGGACGTGCTGCCCCGCTCGGTGGTGGAACGCGTGAAGGCGCTCTACCCGCACACCCAACAGCTCGCCTACGTCGGCCGGTTGCAGCAGCAGGTCGGCGAACTCCTGTCGGCCGACCACGAGGCCGTGACGCTCTTCGACGGAGCCGCGCTCGCCAAGGCGGTCGCCGCGCAGCCCGAGGCCGTCGACCGGGACGAGCGCGAGGCGTTCGAGCGCGTCCTCGACCTGGCCGTCTGGCTCGACCTCTACCGCCCGACCATCAAGCTCTCCTGAGGAGTCGCACCATGGCTGTCGACAACGACGTCTACAACACACACTCCTGGTGGCACGACGACCAGCCGTTCGCCACGCTGGAGGCGTTCACCCCGGCCCGGTTCGACTACTTCCACGACGTGCTGACCAACCGGCTGCGGCTGGACCTCGCCGGCCTGCGCGTGCTCGACGTGGGCTGCGGCGGCGGCCTGCTGGCCGAGCTCTACGCCAAGGCCGGCTGCAAGGTGACCGGCATGGACCCGTCCGGCCCCTCGCTGGAGGCCGCCCGCGCCCACGCCGCCGAGTCCGGCCTGGAGATCGAGTACCAGCAGGGCTTCGCCGAGAAGCTGCCCTTCCCGGACGGCACCTTCGACGTCGTCTACTGCTGCGACACGCTGGAGCACGTCACCTCGGTGGACCAGGCCGTCGCCGAGGCGGTCCGGGTCCTCAAGCCGGGCGGCTACTACCTGTACGACACGATCAACCGCACCTTCCGGTCCAAGCTCGCGATGATCAAGATGGCGCAGGACTGGAAGTCGGTCAGCTTCGCGCCCAAGGACCTCCACGACTGGAAGAGCTTCATCAAGCCGGCCGAGCTGCACGAGGTCTTCCGCCGACACGGCCTGGCCAACCAGGACCTGATCGGATTCGCCTCCAAGCGGCCGCAGTTGGAGCTGCTGAAGGCGATGCGGAGCCGGGCCCGCGGTGAGATCACGTACGGCGAGCTGGGGCGGCAGTTCCAGCTCGGCGTTCACAAGGACACGTCGGTGATCTACGCCGGCTATGCACGAAAGGCAGCAAACTGACCATGACGACCACCACCCCCGACGTCCGCGTCCCGGTCCTGATCGTCGGCGCCGGGCCGGCCGGTCTGACCGCCTCCCTGGCGCTCTCCCGGTACGGCGTCCCGCACCTGGTCGTCGGCAAGTACCCCGGCACCGCGCACACCCCGCGGGCCCACCTGCTGAACCAGCGCACCGGCGAGATCATGCGCGACCTCGGCGTCGAGCGCGAGGTGCTGGCCGAGGCCACGCCGAGCCAGTTCCTCGCCAACCACATCTTCATGTCGACCTTCGCCGGCCCCGAGGTCAGCCGGCTGGACGCGTACGGCAACGGACCGGACCGGACCGGCGACTACCTCGCAGCCAGCCCGAGCAAGATGTGCAACCTCCCGCAGCACCTGATGGAGCCGCTGCTGGTCGAGCAGGTCCAGCAGGCCGGGGTCGGCGAACTCCGCTTCGGCCAGGAGTTCCTGAGCCTGGAGCAGGACGAGGACGGCGTCACCGCAGTGCTCGCCGACCGGCAGTCCGGCCTGGAGTACACCGTGCGCGCCGACTACGTGATCGGCGCCGACGGCGCCAACAGCCGGGTGATGCAGCAGGCCGGGCTCACCGTGGAGGGCGCCACCGGACTGGCCAAGGCGGCGACGATCTGGTTCGAGGCGGACCTCTCCCGCTACTGCGCCGACCGCCCCGCGATCCTCTTCATGGGCGCCGTGCCCGGCAACCCGCCGGAGGACGGCCGGGTGTTCGTCAGCGTCCGCCCCTGGAACGAGTGGGTCTTCCTGCGCTTCCTCGACCACGACCCCGGCTTCGACCCGGAAGACCACGAGGAGATCCGCGCCCACCTGCGCGAGAGCATCGGCGACCCGTCCGTCGAGATCCGGATCAAGAACGTCTCGCCGTGGGAGGTCAACGCCGTCGTCGCCCCCCGCTACGCGAACGGCCGGGTGTTCTGCGTCGGCGACGCCGTCCACCAGATGCCGCCCACCAACGGCCTCGGCCTCAACTCGGCCGTCGCGGACTCCTTCAACCTGTGCTGGAAGCTCAAGCTGGTGCTGGACGGCACGGCCTCGCCCGAGCTGCTCGACACCTACCAGACCGAGCGGGTCCCGGTCGGCGCGCAGATCGTCGACCGCGCCGTCCGCAGCATGCTGGACTTCCTCGGCATCCCGGCGGCACTGGGCTACGCCCCCGGCCAGAGCGCGACCGAGCAGTGGGAGCTGCTGCGCGGCCTCGCCGACGACACCGAGGAGGCCGCCGCCCGGCGGGCCGCCCTGGCCGCCGCGACCGACCGGATCAACTACCAGACGAACGCGCACGGCGTCGAGATCGGCTACCGCTACCGCGCCGGCGCCCGCGTCGACGACGGCACGCCCGAGCCGACCCAGGACCGCGACCCGGAGCTCTACTACCAGGCCACCACCTGGCCGGGCGCCCGTCTGCCGCACGCCTGGCTGGAGGACGGCGGCCGCCGCCGCTCCACCCTGGACGTGGTCGGCCAGGGCCGCTTCGTCCTGCTCACCGGCCGCGGCGGCGAGAGCTGGCACGACGCGGCCCGCGAGGCCGCCCGGGTCACCGGCGTGCCCGTGGCCGTGCGTACGATCGGCGCCGCCGAGGGCCTGCGCGACCCGTACGGGGCGTGGGAGCGGCTGCGCGAGGTCGAGGCCGACGGCTGCGTCCTGGTCCGCCCGGACGGGCACGTCGCCTGGCGTGCCCGGACCGCCGAGTCGGCCGGCGAGCTGCCCAAGGTGATGGCCGCCGTCCTGCACACGCCGGCCGGCCCCGCTGCCTGACCTGACGGCCTGATCCACCGGGCCTGATCCACCCCGGGCGGTCCCTCCTTCGGGAGGGGCCGCCCGGTCTCTTTGGGCCGGACCGTCCGGACCGGACCCCGTTTCGGCCACGCTCTCCCGGAAATGCGAAGAACCCCCGATCCGGAATGGATCGGGGGTTCTTCAGAAGAATTGTTCGGCGGCGTCCTACTCTCCCACAGGGTCCCCCCTGCAGTACCATCGGCGCTGTGAGGCTTAGCTTCCGGGTTCGGAATGTAACC
>NZ_JBIVDY010000019.1:185385-210729 GCF_044747365.1 Kitasatospora sp. NPDC090091 | reverse complement strand
CCTCGAACTGGGCGATGGTGTCGCGTGCGGGGGTGGGGAGTTCGCCGGTGCCGAGCTGTCGGAGTGTGCGGATCTCCTCGGTGGGCAGCGGCAGTTGGCCGATCGGGGTGCCGGGTTCGGCGGCGACGGCGGTCAGTAGCGTGCGGCAGCCCCGGATCAGCCGGTCGATCGTCACCGCGTCGAAGAGATCGGTGCGGTAGACGAAGGTCATCGCCACCCCGTCCGCACGCGGCTGGGCGAACAGGGACACCGCGAAGAGCGCCCGGGGTCGGTCGGTCCCGAAGTCGGTGAACCGCAGCGCCCCGGGCGACCGGGCGGCGTCCGGACCGGCCTCCGCGTCCTCCGGCAGGTTCTGCATGGCGAACCAGGCGTCGATCAGGGAGTCGGTGTCCGGCCGCTCCGGCCGCAGCTCCCGGACGATCCGCTCGTAGGGCACGTCCTGGTGGTCGAGGGCGTCGAGGGTGTGGTCGCGGACGCGGGTGAGGAGGTCGGTGAAGGTGGGGTCGCCGGTGAGGTCGGTGCGCATGACGAGGGTGTTGACGAAGAGGCCGATCAGGTGCTCGACCTCGGGGCGGCCGCGTCCGGCGACGGGGACGCCGATGCCGAAGTCGCGTTGTCCGCTCCAGCGGCCGAGCAGGATCTGGAAGGCGGCGAGCAGGGTCATGTAGAGGGTGGCGCCGTGGGCCCGGCCCAGGCGTTCCAGTCGGGTGACCAGCTCGGGTTCCAGGGTGAACTCGCGGGTGGCGCCGGCCCAGGAGGGTTCGGTGGGCCGGGGCCGGTCGGTGGGCAGCTCCAGGGCGGGCAGCGCGGCCAGCCGCTCGCGCCAGTAGCCCAGGCCCCGTTCCAGGGTCGCGCCGGTCAGCTCCTGGCGCTGCCAGTGCGCGAAGTCCGCGTACTGGACGGGGAGCGCGGGGAGCGCGTCACCCGCGTAGAGCGCGCCCAGCTCGCGGAGGAGCACGCCCAGCGACCAGCCGTCCGAGACGATGTGGTGGACGGCGACCAGCAGGACGTGCTCGGTCGGACTCAGGCGCCAGACGACGACCCGTATCAGCGGCCCCGAGGCGAGGTCGAACGGCCGGCCCGCCACGGCCTCGGCCTGCCGCGCCACGTCGGCGGCGTCGGCGGCGTCGCGCCACTCGATCCGCACGTCCGACCGGTCGGCGACCAAGGCGCGGGGTGCGCCGTCGCGTTCGACGAAGCGGGTGCGCAGCGACGCGTGCCGCTCCACCAGCTGGGCCAGCGCCCGCTCCAGCACCGGTCTCTCCAACGGGCCGTGGAGGCACCACATCGGTGACGCGATGTACTCGGCACCGCGACCGCCCCCCAGCCGGTCGAGAAACCACATGCGGTGCTGCGCGAACGACGGCTCGTACTCGCCCTCGGCCCGACCCTCCGACCGGAGGTCCTGCGTTCCTGACTGCACGGTGGATGCCCCCCTCACGCCGATGCCCGATCCCTCGGCTGTCGTGTACGCATGTGTCGGTGATATCCCAAAGAGACGTGCGAGTCATAGGGTGTGTGCAGGAGGTGTGGTGGTAATGGGGGCGCATGATGGAGTTAGGGGGCGCATTCTGTGCACACGCCTGGCGTCATTCGCCTCCCGAGGTGTATCGGACCGCCACCCGTCCCCAGCCGCCCACACGTCGCACAAACGCGCGCACGGCGCCCCTGCACCGCGCCCGACGCTCACCGACGGGGGGCGCACGTACGAGGCACCCCGGGCCGCCCCGGGGCGGAACACGGGCGCCGAAATCATCGATTGTGAGACATGCCTGACGAATCGTCATTCGTTCCCATACTCTGACGCCTGCCAACCGCCGGTCGTCTTCGAGGGAGCGCACCCATGTCCCGGAGTCGGAAGCTCCACCGCCTCAACAACCCCGACACCGACGAGCGCCGCGCGCAGCGGCTGCTGTTCCGTCACCTCCGTGACGACACCACGGCGAACCGCGGCCGGATGGCGAAGCGGGTGCGCGAGCTCCAGCTCCTCCTGGAGATGGACCCGGTCGATTTCGAGCAGCTCGTGGCCCGATTGATGGAGGCCATGGGCATGAGGGTCGAGCTCACGGCCAGGTCGCGGGACGGCGGGGTGGACGTCCGAGGGACCGACCCGGACCCGTTCCGCGGCGGGAACGTGATCGTGCAGGTCAAGCGGTACCGGGACACGGTCACGCCTTCGGCCGTCCGCGACCTCTACGGCACCCTGCAGCACGACCGGGACGCGACGAAGGCCGTCCTCGTCACGACGAGCAGGTTCGGCCCGAGCTCACACCAGTTCGTCAGCGGCAAGCCGATCACCCTGATCAACGGTGCCGAGCTGGTCGGTCTGCTGAAGCACCACGGCTTCCACGAAGTGTTCGCAGCGGCGCGTCACGGCGCCGTGGGCGGCGACGGTGCAGCGGACGGGGACGGCCTGCCCGGGATCGAGGTGGCCGGCGAGCCGGCCCGCCTGCTCCTGCACTGGACCGGCGAGGACGAGTACGACATCGCCGCCCTGGTGTGCGAGGGCAACAGGGCCCTGTCGGACGAGCACCTCGTCTTCTACAACAACTGCTCCACGCCCGACGGTTCGGTGCGTCTGGTCACCGGTTACGACGACGCCAATGCCTGCCTGATGGTGGACTTCGACGGGCTGCCCAGCGAAGCCGACCGGCTGGTCATCATCGCCGCGGCCGATGTCGAGAACCGTCCGGGGGCGACCATGGCCGGGTTCGCCGGGCCGGCGCTGATTCTCGAAGGCGGTGACGACCAGGATCCGGCCGTGGCACACCTGGCCGACGGCGCTGCGGCCAACACCGCGATGAGGATGGGCCGGTTCGATCGCGACGGTGCTGGTAACTGGGACTTCACCCCGGCCATCGCCGGATATCCGGGCGGACTGCGCCAGGCCGTCGTCGCCTATGGGCTGGAGGTCGAGGACGCCCCGGCGCCGGCCTGAGCCCTGTCGAGCTCGGCCGGCGCGAACTGGCCGGCCCATCTCAGGTGGTGCGGCGGGCGAGGAGGCGGTAGGCGTTGGAGAGGCCGGTGCGGCCGGCGATCGGGGCCAGGAGCCGGTCGAGCAGCGCCGCGGCGATCAGGAGCGGGGCGCCGGCCAGGAGGAGTGCCGGGCGCAGGATCCGCCGCAGCACTCCGGGCCCGTCGGGGTGCCAGGGCGCGTCCTCGCGCGGGGCGAGGTGGTCCAGCAGCAGCCAGCCGGCGGCCAGCAGGTCGATCGGGTCGTGTGCCTCGCCGTGCTGTTCCGCCACCACGGTGAAGCCGATCGCCTCCAGGCGCCGGTGCAGGTTGGCGGCGGGGGCCAGGTGCAGGTGCTGCGGCTGCAGCCACGGCAGCCACCACCGCCCCAGCAGGCGCGCGAAGCGGCTGCCGGGGTCGGGGACTTCGACGAGCAGCAGCCCGCCGGGGCGCAGCACCTGGTGGGCCGAGGCCAGTTCCCGGCCGGGGTCCGTGGTGTGTTCGAGGTAGTGGAGCATGCTGACCACGTCGTACTGCCCGGCCAGTCGGGGTGCGAGTTCGGGGAGCAGGCCGCGCAGGCCGCGCCGTAACCGCCCGGCCCGCTCGGCGAGTTCGACGCCCTGGCTGAGATCCACACCGTCGAACTCGGTGCCGGGGAAGACGTCGCGGGCGGTGGCGCAGAAGTGGCCGTGTCCGGTGCCGACGTCCAGCCAGCTGCGGGGTGCCGGGCTGTGCGGGAGCACCGAGCCGGCCTGCTTCCGGTGGAGCGCGGCGCGGCCCGCGAAGGTCTTGCCCAGGCGTTCTTCGCCCGAGCCGTCGTAGAAGTCGCGGTAGTAGAACTCCAGCCCCTTGTCGTTCAGTCGGGGGTTCTGGAAGGTGTGCCCGCAGTCCTCGCAGGTGTCCAGGGCGAAGCGGCCGGGCTTGTGCTGCAGCAGGTCGGTGGTGTGCAGGCGGGTGCGCAGTGCCGTGGAGGTGCACCAGGGGCAGTCGGTGCGGCGCGGGTGGAAGAAGCGGTCGGTGCCGTCGGCCAGGTCGGCCCGGTAGGCGGGCCGCAGGGCGGCGATGCGATCGGTGGGGCCGGCTGCTGCTGTGCCGGCCGGCGCCTGCCGCGGGTCTGCCGTGGTCATGGGGACGGTTCCTCCGCGAGTTCGGACCGGGGGCGGGTCAGCTGTTCCAGGTGGGTGGCGGCAGCGGCCGCGCCGCCGGCGGCCCGGAAGGAGTCGCCGATGCGCCGGGCGGCCGCGCGGTGGGCGGTGTTGTCGACGACCTCGTCGAGGGCCTGGCCGAGCCGGGTGGCGTCGGTGCGGCCGAACCGCACCCGGACGCCGGCGCCGGACGCCGCCACCTGTCCGGCCACCACCGGCTGGTCGTCGCGGATCGGTGCCACGACCAACGGGACGCCGTGCCACAGCGATTCGCAGACCGTGTTGTGGCCGGCGTGGCAGACCACCGCGTCGAGGTGTTCGAGCAGCCGCAACTGCGGGACGGCGGGCAGGACGAGGACGTCGGCGTCGGGGGGCGGGGCCCCGAGGACGCGGCCCGGATCGGCGATCACCGCCTGCAAACGGTGGGAGCGCTCTCGCACAGCTCGATGACAGGCCGTCAGGAAGGCAGCACCGGTGTCGGTGTTGGCCGTGCCGAGGGTGACCAGCGCGGTGGCTCGGCCCGGGTCCAGCCAGGCCCAGGGGAACGGCGGTTCGGTGGGGCGGGGGGTGATGGCCGGGCCGACGAAGCGGATCGGCCGGCCGGCGCCGTCGGCGGTCGGTCCGGTCAGCTCCGGTGTGGTGAAGGCGAGCACGAGGTGCGGGGAGAAGCGGGGGTCGGTGGCCCGGCCCGGGTCGCCGATTCGTCCGCGCAGTCCGTCCAGGAGCCCGCGGATCCAGGACTCGACCAGCGGCAGGCCCGCCAGCGCGCCGGTGAACTCCGCGGAGGTGGTCGCGGAGGTGGCCCAGGGCAGGCCGTGGCGCTCGGCGATCAGTGCGCCGGCGACGGCCTGCTGGTCCACCACGAGGACGTCGGGGCGGAACCGGGTGATCGCGGCCTCGATGCCGGGGGCCATCGAGTCGGCGAGGGGGATCAGGAAGCTCTCCCACAGGTACTTCAGTGCGGCGGTGCCGCGCAGTTCCGGCGGGCGCCGGTAGGCCTCTTCGAGCAGGGCGGGGGCGGGGGCGCGGTCCGTCGGTGGGGCGACGGCGCAGGGGTGGATCTCGGCGTCCGGTCCGGCCAGGGGCGCGATCGCCTCGGGAAGGCCGGCCCAGGCGGTCAGGTGGCCGCGGGCGGCCAGTTCGGCCGCGACGCCCACGGCCGGGTTGACGTGTCCGACCAGCGGTGGGACGACGAACAGGAACCGGCTCACCGGGCGCTCCCCTCGGCGACCCGGACGCCGGTCGGTCGGCCGGTCCGGCCCGCGGGCGGCTCCGCCGACGGTCGGCGCAGGCCGACGCCGTGTTCGGCCAGGAAGGCGAGCGTGAGCTCGCGGACCCGGTCGGGGGTCTCGACCAGGACGGAGTGCTCCTGATCCGGGACGGTGACGCTCCGGCAGTGCGGCAGCAGCCGTTCGAGCCAGGCCGCCTGCTCGGCCAGGTCCGACTGCGCGCCGTAGACGGCCAGCACCGGGCAGGCGATGGCGCGCAGTTCGGCCTCGGCGGGCAGCCGGCTCGCCGGGATGTCACGGGCCAGGGTCGTCTCGGCCAGCAGGGTGCCGGCCGCGCGGGCGAGGCGGGCGGTGTGGGAGCCGCGGCGCCGGGCGATCCACCGCAGGACCGTCTCCCGGCCCAGCTTCCGCTCGGCGTCCGTCAGGATGCCGTCGAGCTTGGTCGCCCATGCCGCGGAGGCCGGTTCCGACTCGATGGCCAGGATGCCGGCGACCAGCTCGGGGCGGCGGGCGGCGAGGGCGAAGGCCACCGTGCCGCCGAAGGAGTTGCCGACCAGATGCACCGGGCCGGGGACCTCCAGACGCTCCAGCAGGGCTTCGAGGTCGTCGGTGAAGTGCTCCAGCCGGTAGCCGGTGGCCGGCCGGCCGCTGCGACCGTGGCCGCGGTGGTCGTACATCAGCACGTCGAGGCCGGCGGACGCGAGGGTGGGGGCCAGAGTGAAGTAGAAGCTGGCGAGGCTGTCCGTGAGCAGCCCGTGCACCAGGACGACGGTGGCTGCCGGCGGACCGCCGTCCTGCGGGCCCAGCCGCTGCACGTGGCAGCGCAGCCCGTCCAGGTCGATGAAGGCCATGTCAGGTCCGCTCCGCGCTGTGCAGCCGGTCCGCGCCCGGCAGCCGGTCGGTGTCCTGCAGCAGCTCCTCGACGTGGGTGACGAGCCGGCCCACGGTCAGGCCGATGATCTCGTCGAGCTCCATGTCGGCGATGAACTCGGCGAAGTTGATCCGGTCGCCCCAGCGCTCGCGCAGAAGCCCGGCGAGGGTGACCAGGTCGATGCTCTCCAGTCCGAGGTCCTCGGTGAACCGGGTCTCCATGGTGACCTCGGCGGTGTCGAGGCCGTACTCGTCGAGCACGGCGGCGAGCATGCCGGTGATCTCCGTGAGGATCTCGGGGCCGGTGGGGGAGAGGTGCTCGCTGGTGGTCACGCCGTCCGTCCTTCGGGGTCGCGGTGCTCGGGGTCGCGGTGCTCGGGGTTATGGTGCTCGGGGTCGTCGGTGGTCCAGGCGACGACGTAGTCGCGCCGCGGCAGGCCGGGTGGGCTGCTGACCCCGGTGCAGCGGACGTGGTGGGTGCGGGGCCCGTCCGAGGTGGTGACGGCGACCTGCAGGGAGTCCGGGCCGGCGGCGACCACGGTGAAGTCGTGCGGCCGGCCCCGGAACCCGGTGCCCTCGGCCTTGGCCACCGCTTCCTTGGCGGCCCAGAACCGGGTGAACCACACGTTCCGGGAGGAGCCGTCCATGGTCTGACAGGCCGTCAACAACTCGATCTCCTGCGGGAGCAGTGCGACGGGCAGGGTCTCGGCGGGGCGCTCGGTGACCTCCTCGACGTCGATCCCCGGGCCAGGCGCGCCGATCCCGGGCCCCGGAGCGCCGGCGCTCCGGGCGGGGCGGGCGAGGGCGACCGCGATCTCGCTGCGGTGGGCGAGGCTGACCTCCAGGTCCGGCAGCAGCCGGCCGTGCAGTCCGCGCACCCGGGGCCGGCCGGAGGGGTCGTTGAACACCTGGATCTCGGCGGGGAAGGGCCGGTCGGGCGAGTCCTGCCAGAGCAGGCGCCGCACCGCGTCCTTGACCGCGATCCGCCCCAGCAACCAGGCCCGCCGGCCGCGCGGCGGCTGCCGGTCGTACTGCTCGCGCTCGGCCGCGCCCAGGTGGTTGCGCATGATCAGGTCGCGGGAGGCGAGGTCGGGCCAGCGCTCGTGGAGCAGGACCCAGCCGCCGGGCTGCGGGGTGGAGAGGGTCGCGCGCTCGACGAAGCGTTCGACGGGCCGGGTCTCGGGGTGGCTGTCGAAGCGGCGGTCCTGCCAGCCGTCGATCTCCGCCCAGACCGCGCCGTCGGCCAGGAGCTGGACGTCGGCTTCGAGGGTGGTGGGGGTGATCGCGGTGATGCGGATCCGGCAGTCCAGCTCGGTGCCCGGGCTCGGCTGCGGTCCGTGCAGCCGCAGGTGGCGGATGCCCACCGGGAAGACCACGCTGCGTTCGGTGTGGGTGGCCATGATCCAGTAGCCGAGCAGCTGGCCGACGTTGTCGAGCAGCGCACCGGGCGCGGAGGGCGCGGTGATCACACCGCGCACGTGCCTCCCGCCGAGCTCGGTCAGGGCGGTCAGGCCCTGGAAGGCGGGGCCGTGGAACATCCACCGGTCCTCGTAGAGCCGGGCGGCGGGCATCGGCGACCGGCGGGTGGCGGTGTCCTCCGGCGGTCCGGCGGGCCACGGGGCGGGCGGGGCCGGGTGGCGGTCCGCCAGTTCCACGGTGCCGGACGCGTAGGAGCCGAAGGCGGCGGCCAGCCGGCCGGGGCCGGCGTCCCGCAGGGTGATCTCCACGTCGAGCGGGGTCGCGGCCGGCACCCACCGGCCGAAGCGCAGGTCGTGCAGGGCGCCGGCCACCTGCCCCGGCCCGGCCTGCTCGGCGGCGTCCATCAGGTGCTGGACGATCGTGGTGGCGGGGACGACCGGCCAGCGGTCCGCCAGGTCGGGCCAGCCCGGGCGCTGGCGGTAGAAGCAGTGGTCGAGCAGGTAGGGCATGGTGTCGGTCGAGATGCGCAGGCGGCTGCTGCGGTGCGGGTGCTCCCGGCCGGGGACGGGCTGCACCGGTGCGGGTTGTTCCGGTGCGGGTTGCTCCCGGCGCGGCGCCGGGGCAGGGGGGACGGGCCGTGCCGGGGCGGTCCGGCGCTGCGGCACCGCGGCCGACCGGCGGTGGGCGAGTACCTCGGTGACGGCGCGTTCGGTGTCGCGCAGGAGGGCGCCGAGTTCGGCCGCCACCGGGTGGGTGCCGAGCAGCGCACCCAGGGAGTCCCCGGGAGCGCGGGCCGGTGCCGCGGTGCTCGGCGGTACGGCGGTGCCGGGTGCGGCGGCGCCCGGTGCAGGTGCCTGCGCAGCGGCGGGCAGGGCGGGCGCGAGCTCGGCGCGCACGGCGGCGGCCGTGGCCGGCTCCAGCGAGACGAGAGCGCCGCCGAGGTCCAGCGGTACGGACGGGTGCGTCCGTGCCGCAGGGGTGGCGCGGGAGTCCGGCGTCCGCGCCCGGGCGGGCCGAAGCGCGGCCGCGTCGGGTTCGGCGCCCTCGACCCAGAGGGCGGCGGCGAGGCGGCGCAGCTGGGAGAGTCCGTCGCGGTGCGGCGAGTTCGCAGCGACCACCAGGTGGTCCCGCCGACCCAGGGTGTCGCCCACCAGGGAGCCCAACTGGCCTGGGCCGACCTGGACGAAGGCCCGGAACCCGGCCGCGTACAGGGCTTCGACCAGGGGTCTGAAGCGCACCGGTTCGAGCAGGTGGCGCAGAAAGAGGGAACGCACCTCCGCCGCGCTGTCGGGGAACGGCGAAGCCGTGGTCCCGGACCACACCGGCACGGTCGGCCGGTGCAGCCGGAAGCGTTCGGCGGCCTGGCGGATCGGGGCCAGGTAGGGGGCGAGCATGGGGGTGTGGAAGCCGGACCGGAACGGCAGGACCTGGCCGAGCACGCCACGGGCGCGGAACCGGCGGACGAGTTCGGCGACGGGCTCCTCGGGGCCGCAGACGATCGACTGCAGCGGGGCGTTGTCGTGCGACAGGACGACCTGGTCCATGCCCGCCAGGCCCGCGAGCGTCTGCTGCACGTCGTGGGCGGAGGTGCCGAGCGCGGCGAAGGCGAGCCCGGGGACGTGCAGGGCGTCGGGGTCGAAGGCGTCCAGGAAGTCGTCCACCTGACGGCCGGAGTAGAGGCCGGCGGTGATCATGGCGGTCCACTCCCCGACGCTGTGTCCGGCCACCGCGTCGGGGCGCACGCCGATGCGGTGCAGCGCGCTGTCCAGGAGCCGTCCGACCGTGACGACGCCCACGCCGTGCCGGCCGATGTCGTCGGCCCGGGTGTCGTCCGTCCGGGTGCCGTCGGCGAGGGTGGGGCGGGGCAGGCCGAAGTGGTCGGCGACCTCGTCCACCCGCGGGGTGAAGTCGCCTTCGAGGCCGGGGAAGAGGAACGCCACCTTGCCCGGGGCGGGTGAGCCGGGGCCGCCCCGGCCGGCGGCGGAGGGGGCCAGCAGTGGCGCGGGGGTGAACCAGACGTCGCCGCGGCCGCGCCAGGGCGCGCCCCGCCCGACGGCGCGCCGGGCGGTGGCCAGCCGCTTCCCGGTCGGGTCGGCGACCGCCAGCCGGCACGGGGGCGACGGGGGGCTGCCGGGCCCGCTCGGCTCCGGCCGGTCGGCGGCCAGCACGGCGGCGTCGTCCGCGGCCAGCAGCTCGGCCAGCCGCTCGGGGGTGTCGGCGGCCAGGTGCAGCACGCGCTCCGGCTCGGCCACCACGGCGGTGGCCCGCGGGGGTTCCGGTGCGGCGGCGCGCGTGGCTTTCCGCGTGACGGGCAGGGCGGCGCCGCGGGGCTGGGCGGGGGCCTGCTCCAGGACCACGTGGGCGTTGATGCCGCCGAAGCCGAAGGCGTTCACCCCGGCACGCCGCGGGCCCCCGCCGGCCGTCTCCCAGGGCTGCGCGGTGCCGATCGTGCGGAAGCGGGTGGCGGCCAGCCCGGGGTGCGGGTCGTCGCAGTGCAGGGTCGGCAGCTGCACCCCGTGGTGGACCGCGAGCGCCGCCTTGACCAGGCCGGCGATGCCGGCGGCGGGCATGGTGTGGCCGATCATCGACTTGACCGAGCCGAGCACCGCCCGCTCCCGGCCTGCCGCGGCGGGGCCGAACACCTCGGCGAGCGTGGCCAGTTCGGCCGCGTCACCGGCCGGAGTGGCGGTGCCGTGGGCCTCCAGCAGGCCGAGGGCGCCCGGCGCCGCCGGGTCGAGGCCGGCCGCCCGCCAGGCCGCCCGGACGGCGCGGCTCTGGCCCGCCGGGTCGGGGTTGGTCAGCCCGGCGGTGCGGCCGTCGCTGGCCACCCCGGTGCCGCGGATCACCGCGTACACGCGGTCGCCGTCGCGCTCGGCGTCGGCGAGCCGCTTGAGGACCACCATGCCGGTGCCCTCGCCGATCAGCAGGCCGTCGGCGCCCCGGTGGAACGGGCGGGTCCGCTGGCTCGGGGAGAGCGCGCGCAGCTGCGTGAACACGCTCCACAGCGTGACGTCGTGGCAGTGGTGCACGCCGCCGGCCAGGACGGCGTCGCAGCGTCCGGTCGCCAGCTCGCCGACCGCCTGGTCGACCGCGACCAGCGAGGACGCGCAGGCGGCGTCGACCGTGTAGGCGGGGCCGCGCAGGTCCAGCCGGTTGGCCACCCGGGAGGCGGCCAGGTTGGGTACCAGGCCGATCGCCGATTCGGGGCGGTCGGGGCCCAGGCGGTCGGCGAACGCCTCGCGCACGCGCCGCAGTTGGCCGGGCGACAGTTCCGGGAGCAGTTCGCCGAGGGTGCGCACCAGTTGGTGCGCACCGCGGACCCGCTGGTCCAGGCGGACCAGGCCCGGGGTGAGGTAGCCGCCGCGGCCCAGGACCACCCCGACCCGGTCGCGGTCGGGCAGCCGGTCGCCGCCGCCGGCGTCCGCGAGGGCGGCGTCGGCGACCTGCAGGGCGATCAACTGGTCCGGCTCGGTGCCGGGGACGGAGGCCGGCATGATGCCGAACCGGGTCGGCTGCACCTGCGCGAACCCGTCGACGAAACCGCCGCGCCGGCAGTAGAGCCGGTCCGGCGCGGCCGGTCCCGCCAGGGCCCCGGGGTCGTAGAAGCCGGCGTCCCAGCGCCCTTCGGGCACGTCGGTGATCGCGTCGACACCGTCGACCAGGTTCCGCCAGTACGCGGCCAGGTCGGGGGCGCCCGGCAGCAGCACCGCCATCCCCACCACGGCCACCGGTGGCACGGCCGTGCCCGTCAACGGCCTCACCACCCGGAGGCGGTGTAGACGACGGCGCGGGTGCCCGGCTCGCCCCAGGCCAGTTCCCGCAGCAGCGCCAGCGTGCCGGCCTGCGGGTCGATCAGGCGCACGCCGCGGCGGGCGTAGTCCTGGGCGAGCTCGGGGGAGACCATCCCGCCGTGCCGGCCGGTCGGCGCCCAGGGGCCCCAGTGCACGGTCAGGGCCCGGTTGCCGGTGCGCTCCGCCCAGCGGGCGCCGGCCTGTTCGAGCGCGTCGTTGGCGGCCGCGTAGTCGCTCTGGCCGCGGTTGCCGAGAGCGGCGGCGATGCTGCCGAAGAGCACGGTGAACCGGGGTGCGGACGGCAGCTCGTCCAGCGCGTCCAGCAGCGCGGCGGCGCCGTCCGCCTTGGTGGCGAAGACCCGCTGGAAGGAGGCGAGGTCCTTGTCGGCGAACACCCGGTCCTCGATCACGCCGGCCGCGAAGACGACACCGTCCAGCCGGCCGTACTCGGCGTGGATCTCCTTGACGGCCTGCCGCAGCGCGGCCGGGTCGGCCGCGTCGGCGGTCCGGTAGCAGGCGGTGGAGCCCAGGTCCGCCAGCTCCCCGAGCGTGGCCGCGACCTCGCGGCCGGCCAGCACGCGGGAGGCGGTGGCGTCGATCTGCGCCAGCGGGACGCCCTGGCGGGCGAGGACGCTGCGCAGCTCGGCCCGGTCGCGGGCGCCGGCGGTCGCCGGATCCTCCGGACCGTCGGGCGCAGCCGTGCGGCCCAGCAGTTCCAGCCGGCAGCGGGAGGCGGCGGCGAGGGAGGCGGCGAACCGCGCGGTGATGCCGCGGGCGCCGCCGACGAGCAGCACCACGGCGTCACGGTCCAGGCCCAGGGCCGCGGCCTCCGCCACGCCGTCGCCGGCCGGCCCCGCCCCCCTGCCGGCCACCGCGCCCAGGCCCGCCTCCACCAGCGTGATGCCGCGGCGCCCGGCCGGGCCGCGCAGCACCACCGGCTCGCGATCCTCGGCCAGCAGCTCTCCGACCAGCGCGTCCGGGGCCTGCCGGGCGGGGTCCTCGATCTCGACGAGCCGCACGGCGGTGTGCGGGTATTCGCGGGCCAGGCTGCGGAAGAGCCCGCGCAGTCCGTCGCCCCGCCCCTCGGCCTCCCGGTCGGGGTCGGGGCCGCCGGGCGCGGTGGCCGGTCGGGCGGCCAGCAGCCACTGCGGGTCGCGGGCCAGGGCGGCCCGCAGCGCGGGCACGGCACCGGGCAGCACCGGTGCCCCGTCCTCGCGCAGCGGGTCCAGGAGCAGCACGCCGTCCACGGGTCCGTCCGCCTCGGACAGTTCGTGGGTCGCCGTGAGGGGCAGCACGGTCGCGCCGAGCGCGGTGAGCCGGGCGGTGAGGGCGTCGGCGCAGAGGTGGGCGTCGTCGCCCAACAGGGCGAAGCGCCTGCCGGCCAGGGTTTCGGACGCAGCCGCGGGGTCGGGCAGCGCGGTGGTGGTGAAGCACAGCCGCAGGGGTTCGTGCCCTGTGAGGGGCGGCGCGCCGGCCGGGGCGGCCGTGCCGGCCGCGTCGGCCACGTCGGCCGCGGAGCCCGGTTCGGTGCGGGTGGTGAGCCAGCGGGCGATGGCGAGGGCCGTGCGGGCCCGGGTCAGCTCTTCGACCTGTGCATCGTCCAGCTCCGGCATTCCGCCCGAGCCGCCGCCGAGCCGTCGGGCCAGCAGGCCCACGATCTCCGTCCGCTTGATCGAGTCGATGCTCAGATCCGCTTCGAGGTCCAGTTCGGGTTCGATCATGTCGGCCGGGTAGCCCGTCCGCTCCCCGATCACCTCGACCACCACCTGCAGCACCTCCTCCACCCCGCCTGCGGTGACCTGCGCCGGAGCGGAGGAGGGAGCCGGGGCCAGGGCCGGAACCGGGGCAGGCGCCGGCTGCTGGGCGACGGCGCCGGCAGCGGCAGGGGCGTGGACGTCGGCGACGGCCGGCAGCGGTTGCGGAGCGGCCGGGATGGCCGGGGTGCCCGTCCCGGCCCCGAGGTAGGTCATGAGAACGTCGCGCTGGGCCGCGATCAGCTCCCGGCTGGTGCGCAGGAAGTCCGCGATCAGCGCGTCACCGCTCTCGGTGGATCCGGCGTGCGGGCCGGGCTGCTGGGCCGTCATCAGGGTCTCCGGTACGCGTCGGGCCGGCGCGAGCGCGCCGGGCAGAAGGTCTCCTGCGGCAGTGCGCACCAGGTGGCCGTCGACCACCCAGCCGGGGCGGCGCGGGGGCTCGGCCCGTCCGGCCTCCACCGCGTCGCGGCCGCGCAGCAGGCGGCCGGTGCGGACCGGCACGCCCGCGACCGCCAGCTCCGCCAGCGCGTCGAGGTATCCGGTCACTCCTGTGCGACGCCGTTCGAGCGGAACGGCCCGGTGCGGCCGGTCCCCCAGGACGTCCGCCACCAGGCGGGTGAGCACCGTGCCGGGGCCGGCCTCGACGAACACCCGGGCTCCTGCCCGGTACATGGCCTCGATCTGGTCCACGAACCGCACCGGTGCGCCGATCTGGGCGGCGAGTTCGGCGCGGACGGCCGCCGGATCCGCGGGGTAGACGGCGGCCGTCCGGTTGGACCAGACCGGGAACTCCGGGGCCCGCACGGTGCGGTGGGCGAGCGCCGCGGCGAAGCGTCCGCCGGCGCCGGCGACCAGCGGGCTGTGGAAGGCACAGGCGACCGGCAGCCGCTTGACCCCGAACCCCGCCTCGCGCAGCAGCGTGCCCGCTGCGGCCACGTCGTCGGTCGCGCCGGAGACGACCGTCTGCTGCGGCGCGTTGTGGTTGGCCACCACCACGCGTCCGGCCAGCCCCGCCGCCGTCAACACCTGCTCGACGGACCGGGCGTCGGCGGTCACGGCGGCCATCGCCCCGGGGTCCGCCCCCTCGCCGACCTCGTCCAGGATGCAGCGGGCCCGCTCGGCGCCGAGCGCCGGCAGGTCGTCGGCGGCGAGCGCCCCGGCGGCGCACAGGGCGACCAGTTCGCCGTAGCTGTGGCCGCCGGCCAGGTCGGGACGTACGCCCGCCAGGGCCAGCAGTTCGTGGGCCGCGAGGCTCGTCATGCCCAGGACCGGCTGCGCGACCCGGGTGTCGGTCACCGCGGCGCGCTGCCCCTCGCGGGCCTCGGGGGTGAAGGCGGCCGGGGGGTGCAGCAGTTCGGCGTACGTCGCTCCGAGTCGCAGCTGACGCTGCAACTGCGGGAACGCGGTGAAGAGTTCGGCGAACATGCCGGGCTTCTGGCTGCCCTGCCCGGGGAAGAGGAACGCGACCTCGCCGCCCGGGGCGCCGTCCGGGTCGGCGAGGTGCAGCCCGGCGCCCGGCGCGTGCTCCCCGGCCGCCGCCCGGCCCAGCAGGTCGATCAGCTCCGCCACGCTGCCGGCCACGACCGCGGCCTGCACCGCCCCTTGCCCCGCCTCGGCGCGCCGGGACGCGGCCAGCGCCAGGTCGCGCAGCCGCCACGGCGCACCGTCGGCCCGGGCGAGCCGCAGCAGTTCGGCCGCCCCGCGCAGCGCCTGGGCCCGGTCGCGGCCGCGGAAGGTGAACAGCTCCGCCGGCCACTCCTGGAGTCCGTGGGCCGGCGTCGGACCGGCGTAACCGCGCAGCACGGTGTGGAAGTTGGTGCCGCCGAAGCCGAACGCGCTGACGCCGGCGACCCGTTCGGCCGGCGGCCGGGCCCACGGCCGGGCCTCGCCGTGGAACACGAAGGGGCTGTCGTCCTGCCAGGCCGCGTTGGGCTGCCGCAGGTGCAGGGTCGGGGGCTTGATGCCGGTGTGCAGCGCCAGCGCCGCCTTGATCAGGCCGGCCAGGCCGGCCGCGCACTTGGTGTGGCCGATCTGCGACTTGACCGAGCCCAGCGCGCAGCTGCCCGGTGCGGCTCCGGCCTCGGTGAACACCGCCTCCAGGATGGCCAGTTCGGTACGGTCGCCGACCACGGTGCCGGTGCCGTGCGCCTCCACCAGGCCCACCTGCTCCGGCCCGATCCCGGCATTGCGGTAGGCCCGCTCCAGCGCCGCGCGCTGCCCCTCGGGCCGCGGTGCCGTCAGCCCGAGCGAGCGGCCGTCGCTCGCGCTGCCGATGCCCTGGATGACCGCGTAGACCCGGTCGCCGTCCCGCTCGGCGTCCGCCAGCCGCTTGAGGATCACGCAGCCCACGCCCTCGCCGAGCGCGATGCCGTCGGCGGACGCGTCGAAGGGGCGGGAGCGGCCGGTGGGGGAGAGCGCGTGCACCGAGGCGAAGAGGAGGTAGTCGTTGATGCCGTTGTGCAGGTCAGCGCCGCCGCAAACGGCCAGGTCGGTGGTGCCGGTGACCAGTTCCCGGCAGGCGACGTCCAGGGCCGCCAGCGAGGAGGCGCACGCCGCGTCCACCGTGAAGTTGCCGCCGCCCAGGTCCAGCCGGTTGGCGATCCGCCCGGAGATGACGTTGGCCAGCATGCCGGGGAAGGAGTCCTCGGTCAGGACCGGCAGTTGCTGCGCGATCGGCTCGGGCACCCGGCCCAGGTAGGCCGGCAGGACCGCACCGAGCACGCCGGCGTTCGACAGGTCGCTGCCCGCCTCGGCGCCGAACACCACCCCGGCCCGCGACCGGTCGAAGGCCCGTCCGCCGTCACCGACACCGCTGTCGTAGCCCGCGTCGACCAGGGCGCGGCGCGCGGCCTCCAGCGCCAGCAGCTGGACCGGCTCGATGCTGCCCAGCGCGGACGGCGGGATGCCGTAGGCCAGCGGGTCGAAGGGGATCCGGGGCAGGAAGCCGCCCCACTTGGAGGGGGTCGTGCCGCTCCCGCCGTCCTGCGCGTGGTAGAGCGCCGGGTCCCAGCGCTCGACGGGGACCTCGGTGACGGCGTCCACCCCGCCCACCACGTTCGCCCAGAACGCGGGCAGGTCGGGGGCCTGCGGGAACATGCCCGACATGCCGATCACCGCGATCTCCAGCGGCGCCGGCTCGGGCGCGCCCGCCACCTCGCCCGCCAGGCGCTCCAGTGCCGCGGTGGCGCCGGCGGACAGGAACGCGGCGGCACCGGTCGTGACGGCCGCGTGCAGTTCGCCGAGCGTGGTGGTGGCCGAGCGCAGGACGGCGACCTGCCCGGCCATGAACATCCCGCGGTCCAGCTGCTCCTGCTCGCCGACCGGGACCAGCCCTTCCGGGGCGCGGTCGACGCCCTTGCTGGCGACCCGCAGCCGTCCGACGTTCAGCTTCTCCAGGCGCTCCCACGCCTCGCGGTCGGGCAGGCCCTCGGCCCGCAGCCGCTCGCGGGTCGCCGTGAACTCCCGGGTGAACGGGCTGGGCACGCAGCGGGTGGCGTGGCCCGGTGCGGTCTGCAGCAGCTCCGTCCCCTGCGCGGCCACCACCTGCCGCTGGAACTGCGGTTGGACGGCGCCGAGCTCCACTGCCTCCTGCGTGAACAGGTAGGCCGTGCCCATCAGCAGCCCCGCCGCCACCCCGCGGTCCGCGAGCGGTGCGGCCATCGCGGCCACCATCGCCGCCGACCGCTCGTCGTGCACGCCCCCGGCGAACAGCACCTCGACGCGCGGCTGCCCCCCGGCCTGGGGCTGTCCATCGACCGGCGGCCGCCCTCCGGCCGCGTCGAGGAAGTCCTCCAGGACCGCCAACTGCGCCTCCCACAGCGGGAAGCTGTGCTGCGGCCCGACGTGTCCGCCGCACTCGGAGCCCTCGAAGACGAATCTGCGCGCGCCGTCCTCCAGGAACTGCCGCAGCAGCCCGGGGGAGGGGACGTGCAGGAAGGTGCGGATGCCCGCCTCCTCCAGCACCCGCGCCTGTGAGGGGCGGCCGCCGGCGATCAGGGCGTGACCGGGCCGGGCGGCCAGTACCTCGGCCAGCTGGGCGTTGCGCAGCTCCTCCGGCGCGAAGCCCAGGATGCCGACACCCCAGGGGAGTGCACCGACCGCGGCACCGGTGCGGGCGAGCAGGTCACGCGTGCCCCCGGCGTCGGTCAGTGCAAGGGCCACGAAGGGGAGGGCCCCGGCCTCGGCGACCGCCGCGGCGAAGGCGGGCTGGTCGCTGACCCTGGTCATCGGTCCCTGCGCCACCGGCAGTGCAGTGCCCAGGGCCCGGCCCAGCGGTGTCCGCAGGCCGAGCAGGGATGCGGCCGCTTCCTCGGGTGCCACCGACCGGAGACCCGCCAGCACGCCCTCGCGCACCGCTCGCACCGCGGCGGCCGCCGTCTTCCACCGGGTGGCGAACCGATCCGCCAGAAAGCCGTCCTGACCGATCGTCAGGACGGTGTGCGGGTCGGCTGCTTCGCCTCTTCGGCCGCGTCGCAGTACTCTGCGCCCGTCGACCATGCCGGTCTCGGTGCCGTCCATGCCGCGCACCGCGGCCGCGGCCTCGTCGGAGATCGCGGACTCCGCGAGCAGGGCCAGCTGGCTGTCGAGGACCACACCCGACGCTCCACCCGCCACTGCGGCGGTGGCGGTGCGCGGCCCGATGCCGCCGCAGGCCCACACCGGCACGTCGATCCCGGGAGCCGCCAGCACCTGCTGCAGCAGCACGAAGGTGCTCAAGTCCCCCACCCGTCCGCCGCTTTCGCAGCCGCGGACGATCAGGCCGTGCGCCCCGGCCTTCACCGCGGCCAGGGCCGCCGGCAGGTCCGTCACCTCGACCAGCACCCGGTAGCCGTCGGCGAGCCGTGCGGTGTCCCAGCCGATGGCCCCGCTGTCCACCACCACGGTGTCCACGCCGGAGTGCTCGGGGGAGCCCAGGCCGTCCGGCCCGAGCCGGCAGCCGTCGCCGAGCCGGACCCCGAACCGGCCCGGGGCCCGCTCGCGCAGGTCGGCGAGCTCCTCCCGTGCCCGCCGATCGCCGGTTCCCAGGTCCAGCACTCCCAGCGCGCCGGCTCGGCACAGGGCCTCGGCCAGGCCGGCGTCCGGCTCATGGAACGGGGTGATCCCAATGACCAGATCGGCCGAGGGGACAGTGGGCCTCATGGATTCTCCGTAACAGTCACGGTGCAGGGGCCGGGCCAATGACATGACGCGCCCGCAGTCGGGGCGCAAGGGCGCGATTTTCCTGAATGGGACGTCCGGGCTCGGGGGATGCTACCCACCGGTAAGGCCTAACAGGTTAAAGCCGAACATCGTGTACATGTCAAGCAGTCGGCATGCGCGAAACGCCCGACAGATCGACATCCTCCGGTTCGCACCGCAGCCACCTGCGCCGTTCCCCGGGTGGATCGACATCGGGGTGTGGCGAGCCGTCGGGGCTCCGCGGTCCGGGCCGGCGCCGGACGCGGCGCTCGCCGGCCGCCACCGCGGCATGCCCGCACTCGTACGGACCTGACCGAGCTCTCTGGAGTCTGAAGACAGGCCCTAGGATGAGGCACCGTCGCGAGTGATCCAACTGCGCACGAAGCGTGCGCACGGGGTGAGGGAAGAGGTGTGCCGTGCCCGAAGCAGAATCCGGTGCGTCCACGCTCGCAGCGAAGCTGGACCGGTTGTTCGAT
Source organism: Kitasatospora sp. NPDC090091 (assembly GCF_044747365.1). Taxonomy (NCBI): domain Bacteria; kingdom Bacillati; phylum Actinomycetota; class Actinomycetes; order Kitasatosporales; family Streptomycetaceae; genus Kitasatospora; species Kitasatospora sp. NPDC090091. The sequence goes on along the minus strand of NZ_JBIVDY010000019.1, from coordinate 191,915 downwards.
GTGGTCCGCCGTCCCGACCGTGAACAGTACAGTCACGAGGAGGTCGCCCGGGCCTGCCGCGAGGCGACCGGCGAGAGCTTCTCGGCCACCTACCTCTGGCAGCTGCGGACCGGCCGCCGGGACAACCCGACGAAGCGGCACCTCGAAGCGCTGGCGCAGTTCTTCCAGGTGCCGCCGATGTACTTCTTCGACGACCGGCAGAGCGCCAGGATCGCCGAGGAGCTGGCACTGCTCGGAGCGCTGCGCAACGCCGGGGTGCGGGACGTGGCCCTGCGCGCGGTGACCCTCTCGCCCGAAGGTCTCGGTACGATCAGCGACATGATCGAGGCCATCGCCCGCCGGGAGGCCGGAGGCAGGTAGCGGCCTTCACGGTGCAGCGGATTCCCTCGGCGTTTCCGCGTCCGTAGGATCGCCTCCCGATCGAACGCCAGGGGGGCGAATCGTGGGGTATTCGGGTGGGGTTGAGCACGGGCTCTGGCAGCGGTGCAGAGGGGTCGCGGAGTCTATTCCGCTTCCGGAGCCCTTCGGCATACCGGCGCTGGCCGAGGCGCTCGCACTGCGGCGCGGCCGACCCATCGAACTGATGCCGCTCTCCGGCCCGGAGTCCTCGCTGTGCGGGGTGCTGATCAGTACCGACCGGGCGGACTACATCGGCTATCCGGTCGCCACCACGGCACTGCACCAGCAGCACATCGTGCTGCACGAGATCGGGCACCTCCTCTGCGGGCACACCGGGGACTCCGGGCCGAGCGGCCCGCTGTCGCACGCCTTGACGACCCGGCTTCCGGAGGAGCTGGTGCGCAGGGTGCTCGGCCGGTCCGGATACACCGAGCGACAGGAGCAGGAGGCCGAGCTCGTTGCCTCGCTCGCACTGCACCGCGCACTGCACCGCCCACGCTTCTTCCCGGCGGTCGGCCAACTCGCCGACCAGGTGGGACGGTTACGGCACGTGTTCGGCCTGCCGTCGCGCCGCGCCGCCGCGCGCCGTGGGTGACCGGGTGTCCGCGGTGGCTGGCGCCGTCTGCGTCACGCTGGGCTTCGCCGGAGCGACCGCGTCGGCCTGGGCCGACCGGGCCGGACGCGCGCGGGCCCGGCGCGACCACCGTCGGCTCGGTCCGCTCTGGTCGGCGATGCGGGCGGCGCTGCCGGAGATCGAACTCGTTCCCCCGGAAAGGCTGTTCGGTGGCCGCAGGGGCCGGCGGCGGGGCGATGTCCGGTTCGCGCTGTACCGGCGGATCATCGAGATCCGGGACGGCCAGCTCGCCCTCCGGCCCCATCTGCATCCGGCGGTACCACGCTGGGTGGCGGAGGTCGTCGGCCCCGCCGATGCGGAGGAGCTCGCGGCCGTGGTGGAGGCGGCGGCCATCGCCGCCGGGCTGGAGGCGGCCCGGGCCGGGCACCGCTTTCCCGTCGGTCCCGGCGAAGGATGCGTGCCGCACCCGGTGCCGGCGGACCTTCGGGAGGAGGCGGCGTGGCTCGTCAAGGTGGCTGCCGCGTACACCGGTTCGCCCGCCGTGGCACACGTCCGCGGCCGGGTGCGCGGCGAGCTGGGCCGCGCCGCGGTACAGCGCTGACGTCGTGGGTACCGCCGCCCGGTGTGGTGGATACCGCCCCGCCGCCCGGCGTCCGAGGCCGGGTGGCGGGGCGGTGCTGTGGCGGGCCGGCCGGACGGCGGCCCGGTCAGGCGTGGGCCAGGCCGGGCATCAGCTCGTACACCTGCTCGGCCGAGTCCGGATCGGCCTTCAGGCAGGCGAGCAGCTCCTCCTTGGCGGTGTCCGCCCGGTCGAGCCCGATCAGGCAACGGGCCCGCTGCAGCCGGGCGTCCACGTCCTCGGCGGAGCCGGGTATTTCGTCGAGCAGCCGTAGCGCCTCGCCGTAGCGCCCGGCGTCGTGGTGGACCACGGCCAGGTTGAACCGCATGCCGGGGTCGCCCGAGAGCTCGACCGCGCGGGCCAGATCGGCGCTCGCGCCGTCCAGGTCGCCCTGCTCGTAACGGAGCTCACCGCGCAGGGCCCAGGCCTGGGGGTACTCGGGGTCGACGGTGAGGGCGGCTTCCCAGGCTTCGGCCGCCGCGGCCGCGTCGCCGTCGGCTGCCAGCAACTGACCTTTCAGACAGAGGAGTTGCGGGCTGTCCGGAGTGGCTGCGAGGCCGGCCCGGACCTCGGTCCAGGCGAGCCGGTGCTCCCCCGACTCGACGAGCAGGGAGGCCCGGTTGAGACGGGCGTCGGCGAACTGCGGGTCGAGCTGGAGGACGTAGCCGAAGTCCGCCACCGCCGCCTCGGTGTCGCCGAGCTCGGCGAGGACGTCGGCCCGGTTGAAGTAGGCCTCGGGGAACGGCGGCGAGAGCCGGATGGCCCGGTCGTAGTCGGCCAGCGCCTGCTCCGGGCGGCCGAGGTCGCGCCAGAGCATGCCCCGGTCGAAGTAGTACTCGGCGTAGTTGGGATCGCACGCGATCACTGCGGTGTAGTCGGTCACGGCCTCGGTGTGGCGGCCGAGGCCCGCGTACACCTGCGCACGGTTGTAGCGCAGTACGGACCGGTGCAGTGCGTGCTCGTGGGCGTCCAGGGTCTCGTCGAGCCGGTCGATGCAGGCGTCCAGCAGCGACAACGCCTCCTCCAGGCGGCCCTGGTGGACCTCGATGAGCGCGAGCCCGTTGCGGTTGAACACCACGCGCGCCTCCCGCTCCTTCGGCTCGGGATGCCACTTGGCGAAGGCGATCGCCTGGTTCACCCAGCTCCGGGCCAGCTGGTGGTCGCGCCGGTCGGCGTCGAAGTGCCGGGTGTGGAGCATCGCCGTGGCGTACGCGGCCTGCATGTGGACCTCGGGTGAGCTGCTGAGCGCCCGGGCTTCGTCGTACAGCGGCAGTGCCAGCTCGGCGAGGCCCAGCGCGGCGTAGGAGGTGGTCATCTTGGTGGTGAAGGCCCACCAGTGGTCCGGGTTGCTCTCGTGGGTGACCAATCGCCGGCCGCGCTCGCCGAGGTCGAGGACGGCGTGGTAGTAGCCGAGGTCCATGCAGTGGTCGAGCGCGTGACGCAGGGTGTCGGCCCCGGTGCCGGACGGGTCACTGCCGTGTTCCGCGTGCCAGGCGATGGCGCCCAGCCGGAGGGAGGATTCGCCGGTCGTCTCCAGCTCCGCCCGCCGCAGGTCGTGCAGCCTGGCGCGTTCGGTGGGCGGCAGGCCGAGGTAGGCGGCGAGCTCGGCCGGGTCGTCGCCGACGCCGTCGTCCGCGATGTGGCGGCGGCCGAGGGCGGCGTCGGCCGGAGCGGGGGCGGTGCCCTCCGCCGGTCGGCCCGGCTCGGACCGGCTGCCGCGGTCCGGCGGCGCGAGCACCTCGCACCAGGTGGCGAGGGCGGTCGGAAGGTCCTCGTTCCCGATGCCGGCCGGGCGCTCGGGCGGTTCGCTGCCGGTGGTGACGACCACGGTGAGCAGCGCGGGATCGATGCGGCGCAGCAGGACGGCGAGGAACTCGGCGTCGGTGGGGTCGGCCCGGTGCGCGTCGTCGACGATCAGCGAGCGCGGCCCGGACCCGAGCGAGCCCAGGTACGCCTCCAGGAACTCGACCAGGCCGTGGGCGATCCGCAGGGTGCGCAGCGCGGAGTAGAACCGGGTGCGCTCCTTGGGCACCGCGAGGGAGGTCAGGGTCTCGCGGGTGGCGGGCACGAGGTCCCGCAGTTCCGGCGTGGTGGAGAGGATCTCGATGTCGTGCCCGGTGACGGCCTCGGGGCAGCGCGCGAGCGCGTCCGGGACGATCGCCCGCAGGATCGAGCCGACGGCGGTGTAGGGCCCGCGCAGCCGGCGGTCGGCGTTCACCACGGCGAGCACGGGCGGCAGGCCGAGCCGTTCGCGGGCGTCGACGCGGGCGGGGCGCCCGGTGGCGCGGACCCAGTGGTGGCGGTGTTCGGCCATGACACAGCTGCCTTTCGTGCGGTGGCGCGGGGGCGGGCGCAGGGGCGTAGGGGGCGTGCGGGGCTCAGGCCGACCGGGTGGCGCGCCGCTCGCGGGCGGCGAGTACGACGACGGCCGCGGTCTGCCCGAGACTGAGCAGCATGAGGGCGAGCGAGTCGAGGCGGCCGCCCAGGGAGGCCTGGCCGGTCAGGCGCAGCCACATGTCGTGCAGCATGCGGTACGCCGTCGGTACGACGACCCCGGCGAACATCGTGAGGGTGAACACGTAGCCCACCAGCATCAGCCAGGCGTACCAGCGCGCCACCCTCCGGTCGACCGGGTGGTGGGCGGAGAGGTCCAGCGGCGGCTTCCCGGTGACCCGCCGAACGGCGTTCCGCAGCACGTCGGTTGCGGCGGCGTGGAGGTCCACGCAACCCAGGACCGTGCTGAGCAGGACGTAGATGTCGGTCCGCAGGTAGAAGAACCCCTGCCAGGCGAGGCGCAGTGCCGTCGCGTAGGCCATCGCGAGGCAGAGCGACGCGACCACCCCGTCGGCGTCGCGGGTCGCGTCGGCGACCAGGGTGAGCACGGCGATCACCAGGGCGTCGGCCAGCATGCCGGCCATGATGGGCAGGTAGCGCTTCCGGCGCGCCACGCCGACCAGGCCGTCGAGGGAGGTCTCCAGCACCAGGTAGACGAGGCGGCGGCCGATGGAGAGCCGCGAGCGCAGGCCGAGCCGGCGGCCGGCCAGGGCGTGGAAGGCCTCGTGCAGGGCGAGCAGCGGAACCTGACCGACGAACAGCATCAGCACGACGAGGGTGTAGGACGAGCTGAAGAACAGGTTGTCGACGCGCGGGACCAGCTCGGGCACCCGGATCATCTCGGCCACGGCGAGCGCCACCACGAGCGCGTAGCCCACGAGTGCCGGCGGGCTGAACACCAGGCGGCCCAGCCGCTGCCAGCGCACCGGCGCGGCCGGTCCGGCCGCTGCGTCGTCGCCGCCGGGACGGACGAGGTCGAGATCCACGAGCGTCTCGACCAGGTCGGCGATGTCGACGCTCTCGCCGTGGGCGGCCCGGTGGTTCTCGGCGGCCTCGCGGGGTGTGAGGCCCTCGGCCAGCATCCGGACCAATGCGGCGCCGTCGGCGGGGAAGACGGCGTAGGTGTCGTTCTCCGGGCTGCCGATGGTGACCTCGTCGGCCTCCGGCAGGTAGACGAGTCGGCGGAGCGGTACCGGCCGGTCCAGATCGAGGCCGGGGGCGGTGGAACCGCTGTCCGTGGAGGAGTGCACGGATCCTCCTGCGCGAGGTGGATGGGGGCGGGGTTGAGCGGTGCGGGCCGGACGTGGTGGCCGGCCCGCACCGCGTTCCCCCTCTGCCCCGGGGGAGGGGGCCGGTCAGTTCTGCACGGCGCAGGACCACGGCAGGTACAGCGCGCGGGCCGCACTGGTCAGGCGGACCGGGCCGGCCTTGCGGACGACGATCTTCTTCATCGCACACACCTCCTTCGGTGACTGGTCTTCAACAGCGCCATCAGCTGGGGTGAATGGCAAGCTGAGATCAATTCACACCAGCTTTGGCGATGAGCCAAGAGTGATGAGGAGGTGGTGATCGTGTCAATGGAGCGGGATTTCCGGTCCGAACCTCCCCCTTGGCGCTCAGCCGGAACCTCCAGGTCGAGGGCGGTGCGCAGGCCTCGGTGGCCCGGGCGCAACTAATAAACTGAAAGAAGTGGTCCGATTCACGCTATCCACATGAGCTGATCCTGCGGGTCTCACGGGGCGCGGGAACGCGCAGCGGCGGCCGCGGGCGGCCCGCGGGCGCGACGGCGATACTGGAACTGAACGCCGTGCGCCCGCGCGGCGGCGAGAGGGGCCCGGCCATGGCTGCTGCTCCCAGGAAACGGTCCGACGACCGCCGTGCCAGAACCGAGGCGATGCACCAGGAGGACCTGCGGCGCAAGCGCCGCCGGAAGATCGTGTACTCGGCAGTGGCCGGTCTCATCGTGGCCGGCGTGGTGGCGGGCGGCATCTGGGCCGTCACCGCCACCGACGACAGCGCCAAGAGCAAGGCCCCGATCGCGGGTGTGCAGACCTTCGGGAAGCTCGGGCGCACGCACGTGCAGACGCCGGTGGCGTACCCGCAGACCCCGCCCGTCGGCGGCGACCACAGTCCGGTCTGGCTCAACTGCAACGGAGACGTCTACACCAAGCCCGTCCCGAACGAGAACGCCGTCCACTCCCTGGAGCACGGCGCGGTCTGGATCACCTACAACGACCAGGCCTCCCCGGCCGACGTCACCGCACTCGCGGCCCGGGTCCAGGGCAAGCCGTACACCTTCCTGAGCCCCTACCCGACGGAGCCGGGGAAGATCACCCTCACCGCCTGGGGCAACCAGCTGGTGGTGGACAGCCCGGACGACCCCCGCGTGGAGGCCTTCCTCGCCCAGTACGTGCAGGGGCCGCAGACACCGGAGCCCGGCGCCCCGTGCACGGACGGGCTCATGCCGTAGCGTCCGGGCGCGTCCGGCGCCGAGCCGGCGGGGGGCGCGGCGGCCCCCGGGGGGGGGGGGGCGCGGCGGGCGCGGCGGGGGGGGGTGGGGCGGGCGCCCGCCCGGCCGCGGGGGGCGGGGGGGGCCGCCGGGAA